>JAEEKU010000126.1 GCA_016282555.1 Methanomassiliicoccaceae archaeon | reverse complement strand
TGTTTAAGATGGCACAGAACGTAAAACTTTTGGAAGGACTGCAGGCGATCGTTACCGGGCTCTCCCAGCAGGCGGACGGACACGCTCTCCTGTCGAGGATATTCGCCTCCGAAGGCTTCGGAAAACTCGCGGAAAAGTACGCGGAGCACGCCGCCGAGGAGAGATCCTACGTCGAAAAGATAGCCGACCGCATCCTCGATCTCGGCGGAGAGCTGAAAAACGAGGCCAAAGCCGCTTCCCCCCTCTGCAAGAGCCCCGCCGAATGGGTGAAAAAAGATCTTCAGATCTCCAGAGACGGTCTCGTTTACCTCAAAACGATCATCGATTGCGCTACGGACGATCTCACCACGTACGATCTCCTCAAAGATTACTACAAAGACGAGGAGGAGGACATGTACTGGGGAGAGCAGCAGCTGGATCTCATCGAATGCATCGGAGTCCAGAACTGGCTCGCAAAGCAGATGTGAGGCGGGATATATGGGAATATACGATTTTTCCGTCAGAGCGAGGGACGGATCCGAGGTCCCTCTTTCCGATTACAAAGGAAAGGTGCTGCTGATCGTCAACACAGCCACCGGGTGCGGTTTCACCCCCCAGTACGAAGACCTTCAGAAGATCTACGACGAGTTCGGCCCCAAGGGGCTGGAGATTTTGGATTTCCCCTGCAACCAGTTCAGGGAGCAGGCTCCCGGAACCGACGAGGAGATCCATACCTTCTGCAAAGGAAGATTCGGAATAACCTTCCCGCAGTTCTCCAAAATCGACGTGCTCGGAGAGAACGCGAGCCCTCTGTTCAAGTATCTCTCGGAAAACACGAAATTCGAGGGATTCGGAGCCAAAGGTCTGGTCCTCGGGTCCGTCGTCAAGGCTATGGATAAAGATTACAAAAACAACGGAAACGTAAAGTGGAATTTCACCAAATTCCTGATCGGGCGCGACGGAAACATAATCGCGCGCTTCGAGCCGACCGCCGATATGAAAAAGGTCAGGGACGCGGTCGCCTCGGCGATCTGAGGTGATCTTACGGACGGCTACGAGTGTCTGAAACTGGAAAACCAGCTGTGCTTCCCTCTCTACGTCTGCGCGAAGGAGGTGGTGCGGAGGTACCGCCCCTTCCTCGAGAAACTGGATCTGACTTATACCCAGTACATCGCGATGATGGTTCTGTGGGAGAAGCGCTCCGTTTCGGCTAAGGACCTGGGGACGATGCTGTATCTGGATTCGGGCACTCTCACCCCCCTTCTCAAAAAACTGGAAAGCAAAGGGTATCTGGAGCGCGTCCGCAGCAGGGAAGACGAGAGAGTCATGACCGTCTCCGTCACCGCGAAGGGAGACGCCCTGAGGGAGGAGGCGAAAAACATCCCCTCGGAGATGGCGGCCTGCGTCCACATCCCTGCGGAAGACGCCGCCGAACTCCTCAGAATAGTCAGATCGATGATGAAGCAGTTCGGAGACAGCCGAACGGAGGCGTCATGTCCGAAACAGCGGCTGAATTCAAAGAAGAGCGCAGGAAGGTCATGGAATATGCGGTGAGGCTTCACTGCAGAAAGAAGCACGGATCCGGAGATCTGTGCGAAGCGTGCGCCGATCTCATAAAATACGCCAACTCCAGAATCGACGTCTGCCCCAACAATTATACCAGAATTCCGTGCAGCAGATGCATTCATCCCTGCTACAGCCCGGAGATGAGGGAAAGAATGAGGGAAGTATCCCTTTCCGCCAGAACGTATATGCTAATGCATCCGGCCGTAAAATTCAGGTACGGCCTGCTGTGAAACTCTTTAATCCCGGGCGCATACGGGTAAAGGATGACCGGGATTCTTCGGGACGACATCGTGGAGGTCCGCGACCAGAGCGAGGGCAGCCGCCTCTACTCCAAAGGCAATTACGGATATCCCCGCAGCGGGGGAGGAGTGGATCTGGATCTGGCCGAGGCCGTCTATCTTTCAGAATGCGGGAGGCTGGAAGTCGTATCCGGCGGAGAGCCCGTCCCGTTTCAGGATCTTTTCGTTTATTCCGCATCGGTTTACGAGGGATTCGACATAAAGTATCTGGTGTACAGGGATCTGAGGCAGAGGGGATTCGTGGTCAGACAGGAGAGCGGATGGTACGATCTCTCCGTTTTTCCCAGAGGGAAGACTCTCAGCAACTCCCGTCCGGAGTATTACGTGAAAGCGGTGTCCGAGAGATCGGAATTCAGCATTCCTGAGCTGATAGAGCAGACCGCCGAAGCCGGAAAGCGCGGGCGCTCGCTTCTGTACGGCGTCGCGGACGAGGAGGGGGACGTCACCTATTACATAATATCCCTTATGGATCCGTCCGGAAAGGTGTTCGTCTCCGATCCGGAGTCCGTTCCCGGGGGCCGTCTGATCCGCGACAGGGTATTCACATGGGGGAAAGACGCGGAGATTCTGCAGCTCATGGGTTATTTCGGCAAATCCTCGGGAGATTTTCTCCAGCTCTCTCTGGCGGAGGCGTGCTATCTCGTCTCCAGAGGGAAGCTGAGAGTTATAGGATCAAACGATATGGAAGAGGATTTCGAAAGCCTCCGCAGCTTCTGCAGAGCAGTCCAGAAGGGTTTCGACAAACGTCTGAAAGTCTATACCGATCTGCGCGAGAGAGGCCTCGTGGTCAAATCCGGGTTCAAATACGGAAACCATTTCCGCGCTTACATCTCGTCTCCGGATGACTGCCACGCGAAATATCTGGTCCATGCCATCACCGAAGGCGACCTGAGCTCCTGGTCCGAGGTTTCGAAGACTGTGAGGCTTTCCGGCGGAGTCAAAAAGGAGATTCTTCTGGGGAACATATCCGGGAAGAAGATAGACTATCTGGAATTTCGGTGGTTCAGGCCCTGAAATTCCGGATCTGCGCCGATCCGGTTTCAGGATACGGCCAGTTCCAGTTCCAGAGCGCCGCCGCATTCGTCCGGAGAGCGGATGCACACTGCGCGCAGGATGTAAATTCCCGGAGATTCCGCCGACATTCTGAATACTTGTCTGCCTCCGGTGCCGTCCAGCATGCGCGGGTTCGGGTCCGGGACATAAGCGGTGCTGCTCTGAAGCCCTTCGCTTTCGGCAATAACCCATTCGAATCCGGTAGTTATGTTGGCGTCTATCGAATACTCCGCCGGTTTTCCGGCAGTTGTTTTCAGACGGGCTCTGTAAGTGACGGGCCTGACGTCAAGTTTCAGCACTCTGCACCCTTCCGGACATGACAGAACAATTTTGTATTTTCCCGGAGGGCCGCCTCTGAGAACCAGCACCGGTTTCTCATCGGATTCCGTTCTGCAGTCGATGCCGCCGTCATCCAGGATCTCCCATCCGCCTCCGGACTCCTCCCAGAGCGGAACCCGGAGAAGAAATCCTTCCCAGGCGTATGCGTACATCGGTTCGCCGCGGGGATGGACGAAAAGATCCAGTTCGAATATGCCGTCTCCGTCCGCGGGATTTCTGTTTTCCAGGATGAAAACATGCTTTCCGGGTTTATCGGTTTTAACGGAATACGAACAGGTTCCTTCCTGTTTTTCATTGCAGGCATAATCCAGGCCTCCGTCCGAAACAACGGTCCATCCGGTTCCGGGAGGATTGAAAACAAACCGTTTTCCCGTTTCGGCAGAGCCTCTCGCGCGCATGATCCCTGAATATACGGCGCGGTGATAACGGTTGTTATAAAAACCGGGCGGATGCCCGTAAGCGGTTTCACAATTGGATATCTATTCCCAGCTTGTCCGTGAGTTCTTTGTAGCGGTTCCTGATGGTGACCTCGGTGACTCCCGCGACGTCCGCGACCTC
>JAEEKU010000125.1 GCA_016282555.1 Methanomassiliicoccaceae archaeon | reverse complement strand
TCGAACATAATGTGGCTGAAGTCGAGCAGAAGCTCCTTGCCTGCGCCGGTATCGAAAATGACGATTCTGTAGAGGGACTCCGACAGATCGAAGGGCCGGACGAATCCGGCGTGGTATCTCTCCAGCTCCTCCGCGGTGCCGCTTATCTCTTCAATTCTGACGCCGGCATCCGGATGCGGTATCATGCACATCACTCCTTTCTCGTCGGGCCCGATGGTGCATTTGAGTCCCGGGTGGGCATCGATCACGGCCGCCACCGCCGAGCGGAGATCCTTCCCCTCCAGCTCCCCGTAGGGGAAGAATCTGCGCAGAGGGATGTTGTACATCACGGATTCCGGATTCGCATAGCATTCCCCGTAGATCCCCATCTGGGTTTTCGTAAGGGGATATTTCTCCTTCGCGATCTTCCTGGCGCCGGGGGTTTCAGACGCCTTCTCGACCAGTCTTCTAATTATCTCATCGGAGACGGAGGCGATCGAGCATCCTCCCAGCATCGACGCGACGTCCAGATCCACTCCGAATCTGCCCATGACTTCGGACGTGAATTTGATAGCGGTGAGAGAGCTCAGTCCGCAGTAGACGAGATTCTCGTCGTAGCGGTAGTCGTCCCTGCCGGTGATGGATTTCAGTATCTCCCTCACGCCTCTGGTCACCACGTTCTCCTCGAAACCGGAGGGCCCCGCCGTGACGGACGATCCGCTTCCCGATTCGGTCGGATTCGGGAGAGAACCGCGATCCACTTTTCCGCTGGAGTTCAGAGGCATTCTGTCCAGGCGCATCAGGTACGCCGGAACCATGTATCCCGGCAGCTTGGATTTCAGATAATCTCTGATTTGTTCGTCCGTTATCGGCGCCGGCGTGACGTAATAGGCGCAGAGGAACGTCTGTCCGTCGGATCCCCTGAAGTCTCTGACCGCGGCCTGGATAATGCCTTTCATGGTCATCATCACCGCCGATATCTCTCCGGGTTCGACGCGCTGCCCGTTTATGTTAACCATCCAGTCCTTGCGCTCGCGATAGAGCAGATTTCCGCCGGGCAGGCGTCTCACTATATCCCCCGTGCGGACCATCGTATCCATGCCGTCTCTGTCCCTGAAGGGATTGGGCACGAAAGTCTCCGCGGTCTTCTCCGGAAGGTTAAGGTATTCGGATGCGAAATGTCCGGAGAAGCAGAGCTCTCCCTCGCCGGCTTCGTTCCCGCCGGCGTCCAGAACATAGGCGTTCACCCCTCCGAGAGGTTTCCCGAGGGGCGCGTTGTCGTAAGCCTTGTCCAGAATGAATCTGGTGACGCCGCCGCACGTTTCGGTGGATCCGTAGCCGTTGACGATCTCGAACTCGTCGGACCATACCTTGACCGCCCTCTCCCCGCCGATGATCACGCAGCGAAGGGTCTTCTTCTTCTGCCTGAAATAGGGGAGCATGGCGGGGGCCATGAAAGTCACTGTGACGTTGTTGTCCGCCAGGAATCCGGACAGTTTGTTGAGGTTGATTCTGACATCGTCCGGAACGATATAGTCGGTGCATCCGGACGCGAGAAGAATGATGTTGTTCGTGGTTCCGACTATGAACGTGAACGCGGACGGGTTGGCGCAGATATCGTCCGGCGTGAGGCCGGCGGACTCCCGTCCTCTTTCCAGGCAGCAGCCGAGGGAGAGGAACGTGTGGACGACCCCCTTGGGCCTTCCGGTCGATCCGGAGGTGTAGATCACGAAAGCGGTATCGCCGGGGGAGCGTCTGCAGAAATCTCCTTTGAAATGTTCTGATCCCGTTTTTCCGGCATATTCCGGGTCGATCCTCAGTTTTGCCCCGCAGTCCTTCGCGATGTACGATTTTCTGTCCTCGGGATACGAGTTGTCCGACGGGACGAATGCCGCCCCGAGCATCCATGTTCCGAGCATGAATCCTATGTATTCCCTGCAGCGCGGCAGTTCTATGGTGACGAAATCTCCTTTGGAAACCCCGTCCTTCTGCATCATATACGCGGCTCTGAGGGAATAATCGTACAGTTCCCTGAAGGTGAAAGAGCCCGTTTCTGTCCAGAAGGCGGTTTTATCCGGAAATTCCTCGATCTTTTCCAGAATCATATCGAATGCATCGGGCATTATCGCACATCCTAAATGGTGCAAAATTGCACGGATCATATAATAGGATTATTCATTCGGCCATCATATCTGCCGGCCGGGGCGGGCCCGTCGCGTGGCGATGTCGATCAATGTTCTGATAGTGCTCTGATCCTTCGTTTCGTTCTTTCTGATGCCGGAGGCGCCCTCGGCTTTCGCTATGGCCGTTATCAGGTTCTCCTCGTACGCCCACTGCGCCGTCAGATGAATATTCATCTTGCGGACCGCTACGAGGTTATAAAACGTCGAATAAAGCCCGAGGGTGATTATTATCGCCAGCACGTGAGGCCATACGCGCGAACCTCTGAGGCCCGTGTTCAGGGGTCCGGCGATACCCAGTTCCTCCCCCATATTGTCCGCGAAGAGGGAAGTGAATCTGCTCTGGACGGAATCATGGTCAAGGATCGTTCTGTAAATGTATACGGCCGTTCCGGATATTTCCAGCACCAGAAGCAGAGGCGCCATGCTCAGTATGTCGTTTTCGAGCTCCGCATCGAGCTTCAGCGTTCTTACCCACATCGCCAGAAACACGTTGAACGCGAACATGGAGAGAAAAGTGAGCTTGGAGGCGGTCATAGAACGTCCGTAATCCGTCGAACCCGAAGATTCCGGGAATGCGTCCATCTCGTCCGTGCCGCGGCCGCGCGACCGGGCGTAAGCGGCGAGAGCGGCCATCCATTCCGCGTCGCGTCTGCGGTGCAGGTTGATCCCTCTTATTTCCAGATAAAGAACGTAGAACGTGACGCTCCACGAGAGGAGGCTGAAACCGAGGATCAGATCCGATACTATATCCCCGTACGCGGTGTACAGGACGAATATGGTGACGAAAAGAGACAGTATGGTGATCGCGAGAACCAGGCCTACGCGGAACAGGGAGTCGCTTTCTGTGCGTTTCATCACGCAGTTCAGGAAATCATCGGCCTCGCTCTTGCCCATAATGCATCATGGATTAAATTCTATAAACAGATAACCTTCCGATGAACATCTTCAGGAGAAGCGACGGTCCGGACAGGACGAAGGTGCCGGTGCCCCTGATAGCGGGGGAGGTCTTCCTGTGCATGGTCATTATCCGCTACATGCTCAATTTCATCATCAGCCTTTATGTCGACACTGAAGATGCCGGATCGCTTTCTCTGAGAATATTTACGATGATTTTTTCGCTCGCTATGATTCTGGTGGTCATTAACTCGGTAATAGGGATCGCTTCGGCCAGACCTAAAGCGTGGAGAAAAGTCGTGAGAACCTCGCTGATCCTTCTCGCCATCAATGCCACATACAGAGTTCTGGAATCTTTCGGGATATATTCGGACAGCGTGATGTTCGATGATACATTTCTGTTCGTGATGACCGCTCTGACTATGGCAGTGATGTTTCTGCCGTCGGTCCGCAGTTTCTATCTCCCTCCGCTTACGGAGAATCCTCCGCTCGGAAGCTGGATCGGATACGTGTTCGTCAAGAGGCTTTTCCCGGACGCGACGTACAGTTTCGTGATCGGCGAGGATGCGGACGATCAGACCGTTCCGGAAAGGCCGTCCGGATTTCACCCGCTGAAAGGGCGGCGCGTCCGTCGCTCCTCGTAAGTCATCTCCGGCTGTTCTCCGGCCAGGAACGTGCGTATGAGATCCATGCCGGCGACGTTCAGCATTATTTCGGCGGCGTTGTTGCCGCCGGCGTTATATGAAATAAGACCGTCCTTCGCGACGCAGGGGAATATATCTCTCTCCGCGGCTCCGAAGTACGTGCTCGCTACGCAGAATTCGGTCAGCATTCCCGCCAGCAGAACGGAATCAATTCCGTTTTCGCTGAGGATGTCGTAGAGATTCGTGTTTTTGAAGCAGCTCATGTTGCGTTTGGAAACGATTATGTCGGAATCCCTGACCTCGATCCCGGGAAGCCATTCGTCCGCATCGTCTTTGTCGTAATCGCAATGGGATTTCCCCTCGAAGCGGATGAATATAACGGGCGCCCCGTACGAGCGGAAAAGATCCGCGAATCTGTTTATCGATGCGACTGCCGGAACCATGCGCTGTTCCCAGTCGGGGACGGTCAGCGTGAATTTGCGCTGGACGTCCACAACCACCATAGCTATTTTGGTTCCCCATACATGATCAAGAATCATCGTTCGGCCTCTCTGCTTTTGTATATATCCTCCAGACTGATCAGGGCATATTTCTTATCTTTCCTCTGGACGAGAGCATTAAGTTCGCTCAGGGATTCCGGAACGGAACTATCAGACTCGGGGGCATTGACGAGTTCGCTGCTGAATCCGCACCCCGAGAACAGCAGATAGAGGCTTCCCGTTTCCGCGATTCTGGAGGAGTTTTTCTCCAGATAGATCGCATCGTCCAGGTTGACGAATTCTCCGTAAAGTCTGCAGAAAACGGGGACTATCGTCTTGCTCCCGTCGAGCTTCAGAACGAAATCCACGTATTTTATTTTGGAATCGTTTCTGTTCCTGGCATAGCTGATCTCACATCTGGCGGGGGCTCCGCGCTTGTATCTGAGCTTCACGAAATCCTCGCAGACGTCCTTGAAAACGAGTTCCATATAGTCTTTGATGTATCTGCTGACCCTGACGCTCGCCTCGTTCTCCGAGTAGAAGTCGGGAAGGAATCTGCTGCGGGATATCACGGCGTAGTAGAATCTCAGAAGGTTGCTGCTCAGGGAGTACATCGGTTTCTTGGAAAAGCCGTAGCCCTTCACGTATGCGAGGTTCTTGTTGACCAGTTCGTCCAGGACTTTGCCGCAGGCGCGTCTGGAAATATCCGTTTCCTCCGCAATGGTGTCTATGGTGTCCGCGCCCAGGGCCATGGACGACATCACCGCCGAACATTCCTGATTAATCACCATCTCCGCGTTGATCATGGATTCGGCTTCCAGCGTGAGCACCGACATCCGGTCAAGAAACAGCGCTCTTATCGTCTCCTCGGGAGTTCCCTGGAAAAGGAAGTGATATGCAGGCGTTCCTCCGGCTATCCCGTACGCCTTCAGATTATCCATGTCGCTGTACTCTTTGTGAAATTCCTTGCTTTCGAGATAGCTCATCTGCTCGACTTTTATGCTCGAGAACACGGATTTGGAAAGGGAAGCGTCCTCGTCGCATATTATGAAGAGGATGTTGGTGTTGCTGATCTTGTTGCGCATGAACGGTTTGATCTGGGCGGACAGAGACGGGAATATGTTCATAAGTTCGGAGTAATCGTCCATTATCAGCACCGTCTTGGTGCTTCCGCAGATCTCTATGATCTCGTCGAAAAGAAAATCTATGCTTTTCAGATCCACTTTTTCTCCGGCGAATCTGCCCAGAGCCTCGCATATGTTGTTGTAGCAGAGGCTTTTGGACACTCCGGCGGCAGAGATGTAGATGTATCTTTTGTCTTTGCAGAATTCTTTCAGGAGCGCCGATTTGCCCAGACGTTTGCGGCCGTACAGCACGCATGTTATGGCTTCCCTTCCCGCATACAGCTGTTCGAGCTCGTGAAGCTCTCTGGCGCGTCCGACGAATCCTCCCATGGAACCGTAATGGCCGTCTGCGTTTAAGGATGTTTACTTTCGTTCAGCAGACAAATAAAAATATGCGGAATACAATGATTTTATAAGAGATAAAAATTTTTAGGGATGCCTAAATTTATATACCCGCGATGCTTTATTCTCCTCAGAGAAAAAGAAAGGAGGTGTATCCGGAGATAGAGACAACAGCAGCCTGAAACCGGTCCGCAATCTGTCCAGTGGCATAATGTAGTATCACGCGGGCCGGCCGTATACCATATTTTTACTTAAGATACAGTTCCGGGCGTCTTTTTTCCAGATAATAAAGATTTTTCATCGTCCTGAATCCGTCGCCGTTTCTTATCGCTTCCAGAGGTTCCGGCGTGATATCGGCGTATATTTCACATTCTTCACCTGAAAAATCCTCGGCGATGACGCGGCCGAGAGGATCGAGAATCATTCCGCATCCTCCGAACGAGACTCCGGCTCCGTTGTCTCCCGATGCGTTGCACGATGCGACGTAAACGGAGTTGTCGTACGCGCGGGAGGGGAGGATCCTCTTCCATGTCTCCTCTCTTCTCTTTCCCGTCAGTCCGGACGAGTGGGGCATCAGTATTATGTCGGCGCCTTTGAGCGCGTAAGTGCGCGAGATCTCCGGGAAGTGGGATTCCCAGCACAGCTGAATTCCGGCGTTTCCTTTGGAGGTACGAATGATATCGAGCGAGTTTCCCGGCTTCATGCGCTGCGATTCGGCGTATCCCAGGTGGGTTTTGCGGTAGAATCCGGCGATTTTGCCGTTATCCGCGATGCACTGTACTATGTACCCCTCGTCGTCGCAGAATCCGAAGCATATGCATTTTCCGCCCTCCGACGCAGCCGTAATCTCTCTCACCGCGGGAGAACCGGCATTGATTTTTTCCAGCGAGCCGGAAACCATGGAGTATCCGGTAACCGACATCTCCGGAAACACTATGAAATCAGAACCGTCGCGGACCGCTTTGTCAGTTATTTTCAGGATCTTCTCCGTGTTTCCCCTGACGTCTCCGACGGCGGATCTCATGCAGACCATGCAGAGTCTGAAACTTTTCATGTTATTCTCCGGAAGAAAGAAAGACCGGCGGCGCCGGCCGGTTTAATCAGTTTTCCATATTGATGCTTTCGATATCCACTTCCTCGGAGTCGGGCTGGGGCTCTACTTTGAAAATCAGCCCGATGACCACGAGCAGAAGGATGAGGATTCCGCCCGAGATAAACGCGAAATCCACGCTGTTGGCGAACGCAAGAAGGATATCGCCGGCTATGACCTCGGGATTCTGTCCCAGCGCCAGCATGCTGGCTATGAAAGAGGGCATATCGGCGAAGAGATCCAGGATACCGGTGGAATGGGGAACGACGTCGTAAACTTCCGGGGGAAGGATGGACTGAAGCTCTCCGTTGATCTTGTTGCTGATAAGCATCGCGAACACCGCGGTTCCGATGGTCGCGCCCACCGATCTTATGAGGTTCACGGCGGATGTGGTCATTCCTATCTCCGAAGGCCTGGAACTGTTCTGGACCGCGGTCATGATGACTCCCATCATGCATCCGAGGCCGATACCGAATATGAACAGGCATTCCACGTAATATTCGACCGAGGTCCCCAGAGTCATCTGCGAGAACAGATACAGTCCCGCGAACGAGATGATCGGGCCGGCGATAAGCCAGGGCCTGTATCCGGTTTTGTTGAGGAGAGCGCCGCTCGACAGCGCGGTGATCATCATTCCGAACACCAGCGCCAGAGAATAGAACGCCGAGTCCAGGATCTTGAATCCGAGGACGTAGATGGCGAACATCGAGGAATATGTCATGGCGCCCATCATAGCCAGTCCGAAGATGAACATGAAAATCGCGGCCTTGATCACAGCTTTGTTATGGATCAGATGCGGGGCGATGATAGGCTCTACGGCCCTGTTCTCGGCTTTGACGAACAGGAAGAGGAGGACTATCGCGGCGGCGATCATAGCGAACGAGACCGGGCTGAACCAGTCGAATTTGCTGCCTCCGAATTCGAAGAACAGAAGCACGTCGATAAGCATCGCGGACAGAATGAAGATTCCGGCTTTGTCTATATGCACGGAATCCTTGTCGCTGATGGGCGTGGGGAACTTCTTTATGGTCAGGAGAAAAGCGACTACGGCCATGGGTATGTTTATGTAGAATATCCAGTGCCAGCTGATGTATTCGGTGATGTATCCTCCGATGAGGGGGCCAATTCCGCTACCGACTCCGAAGACGGCGCCCAGAATCCCCTGCATCTTGGCTCTTTCGCGGGGAGAGTAAAGATCGGCGACGGCCGCGGTAGCCACGGGGATGAGGATACCTCCGCCGAAACCCTGCATTCCGCGGCATGCGATGAACATCTCCATGTTGACGGACATACCCGCGATGAAGGAACCGGCTACGAAAACGGTGAGACCGATCAGGAACAGGGGCTTTCTTCCGTAGAGGTCGGACAGTTTGCCTGAAATGGGAATCATTACGGTTTCGCACAGCATGTAGGCAGTCACCATCCATGCGTACAGATCCGCGCCTTGGAGATCCTCTACGATCTTAGGCGCGCAGGTTCCCACGATGGTGCCGTCGAAACATGCAATCAACATTGCCAATCCGAGGCCGAGCATTATCATCCGGCGCGTTCCGGGCGCAATGTTTTTGTAAGTTACTTGTTCAACAGCCATACTTCGGGGCCTAAAATATTCTTTTATATATAATTTAAGAGGAATGCGCCGTTTCGCCGGGATGCAGTCGGAATATGGCGCTCCCGGAAACGCGCGGTCCTCGGATTGTTCGGGAGGGCGGTTCTTTTATTCGAAAAATGTATATTATGATGGCCGGAAAGTCGTCTGTCAGATTTTCACTGGGATTGCTGAACTATTCGCCCATAGGATTTTTATATTGCCTGCACTTGGATTATATCGCCAATAAGAAGGTATATTATGCTTGGAAAATGGATGTTGACGATTACAGCGGTAATCACTGTGATCATAGGTCTTCTTGTCGGTTACGGACTGTTCCACGGGGAAGACACCCCCGAGGATCCGGACGACTTCAAAGCGTCCGACGCATCCGAGATAGCGGCCTCCTTCTCCGCCGATTACAGCGGATTCTTCGGAGAAAACTTCTATCTCGACGGCAGTTATTCCAAATCCGACGCCGTTGTCTTCTACTATCCCGGCAACGACAGCGCAGCCACCGTTGAATTCTCCGTTCTGAAGGATCAGAACGCCGCGAAAGCCAAATTCAGCGAAGCCAAAACGAAATACTCCTCCGCCATAGGAAAGATCGACGCGGGCGCCGTAACCATGGGCGTCTACGAGAAGGGCAGTCTCAGCGACGCTATGGGTTATTATTCCAACCTTAAGGCTGCGGAACCCTCCTCCTTCATGTACTACAGCGGATACTACGGAAACGCTTACTTCGATTCGTACGTTCCCCTCGGTAAATATATGAGTTCTTCCAATTTCCCCGAACTCTGCCGGGCGATCTACCACGCGATCACCAACCCTGTGTCCGTGGATAAAGCCAAGATCTACACGGAGATCCCGGACGAGAACGTCACATGCAGACTTCTCGTATACGGAAACGCGGACAACAACAACTACCTCAACAATGCGGACATCTCTTTGATCCAGAAGATCATCAGGGACGGAAACTGGAACTCTGTTAAGGATCAGTACCCCTACGCGGATGCGAACTGCGACGGAAAACTCGATTCCAAAGACGTCGCGCTCGTCAACAAATTCATCGCCGGAGAATCCGCGACGATGTACTACACCGACTGGAACCTCGATACCAGCAGCATCAAATACCCCCTGTCCGGAAAGATCGCGGGAACTTACGACTCATCTCTCTGGTTCGCGCAGATCGTCGGAGTCTACGACGACGTCACCTATCTGTGCCGTACCCAGGCCTACATAGACGG
>JAEEKU010000124.1 GCA_016282555.1 Methanomassiliicoccaceae archaeon | reverse complement strand
CTGATCTTGACCTGGCCGTCTCTTCTTCCTATGACTCCCAGCGTTCCGTCCGGCAGAAGCCTGAAGAAGTCCCCGGTCGCGTACATCCTCTCGTAACCGGGCTCGGATGAGAACGGGTTCTTCAGGAACACCTCGGAGTTCAGCTTCTCGTTGTTGAGATAACCGAGCGACAGCTGGTATCCGGATAAGTGAAGCTCTCCGACAGCCCCGTACGGGACTCTCCTCTTCTCGGCATCCAGTATGTAGGCTTTCATGTTGGGTAGCAGCTTTCCCACGGAGGAGCTGTGGGTACGCTCGTTGACGGGAATCGCGGCCGACAGGGCGAGGTTCTCCGACGGCCCGTAGGATTCGCAGGCCCCGAGATGCTCCGGCGCCGTGAACTCGCCGAGTTTCTCCCCTCCGTACAGCAGGAATCTGATTCCCGACTCCATGTCCATGGAGGCGAAGAGCTTCCCGACCTGGGTCGTGATGAATGTGTGCGTGGCACCTGCCGCGACGAAGTGATCGTTGAGCTTCCTCATATCGAGGCGGACCTCCTCCGGAACTATATCCACAGACGCTCCGCAGTAAAGCGGAGCGAATATGCCCAGAGTGTGGATGTCGAAGGAGTAGCTGGTGTACAGCGAGTACACGTCGTTTTCGTTCATCCCGGTGTATCCGACGTACCATTCGCACATGTTCTCGACGGCTCTGTGCGTGATTACGGAACCCTTGGGCTTTCCGGTAGTTCCGGAGGTGTACAGAATCACCGCCGGGGAGAGGGGATCGATTTCCGGAACATCGAACCCGCTTTTGCCGATCTTTCTGCAGTCGATCACCGGTTTTCCGAATTTCTCCGCGCGTCCGAAAGTCTCTGTGACGGCGAGTACGACATCTGCTCCGGAGTTTTCGATCATGTATCCGAGACGCTCGTCGGGATACGCGTCGTCCAGAGGCACGTACGCGGCTCCGGTTTTCATCACCCCGAGGGCGCACAGGAGATACCACTCGCTTCTCGGAACGAGGACGGCGACGAAGCTTCCGGAACCTATACGATAATCAGAAAGGGATTTCGAAATGCCGTCAGTTATTTCTTTCGCATCTCCGTATCCGCAGCGGTTTCCGTTATAGTGCACTATAGTTCTACTCTGGTAGCGCGCGCAGGACTTTTCGAATACGCTCACGACGCTGCTGTCCAGGAGCTCTTTCTTATTGTTGTTCAGCAGCTCTTCCTTATACAAATCCTCGTCTGAGGCGACGGTAATATCCGAGAGTTTTCCGCAGTTTACGATTCCGGAAAGAATCAGATCAAGCAGTTTTCCGATGCGCCTGACAGTGTCCGCGCTGTATTTGTCGGAATGCGATATCAGGACGGACAGACCGTTTCCGTCCTTCCCGGCAAATACGTTCAGAGGAGCGATCGAATTTCCGGAGTTGACGGAGTAGTTTTCGAAGTCGCTTCTCAGCAGCGCGACATTTTCCTCCGGAAGGAACTGGAAAAGAATATCGGATTTTATTCCGAATTTATCCGCGACGAGCCTGAACGGATAAATGCTGGACGAAACCGCGCTGATAAGAATCTCAGAAGATCTGCGGAGGAAAGCATCCGTTTCCGCATCGGAGCAGTCGATGCAGACCGGAATCGTTTTTACGAACATTCCAACCGAATCCAGAGTTTCGGAAAGCTCTCTTCCGTTATCGATTATGCAGAAAGCCGAGTTCGGATCTCCCGTGAATCTTGATAATGCATATGCGAACGCGGAAGTGACCAGCGAGCTGACGGTAATGCCGGCGTCGCCGGACTTTTTCTCGAGATCTCCAAAGGATACGGAGAGCCTGAGTTCTTCGATTCCGAAGTTTCCCGACGGATCCCCGGGAAGGTCCGGGATCGGATCGCAGCCGGAGAACAGCATATCGAAGAATTTTTCAGATTCCGCATATTCCGGCGATCCGGGCAGAGACTCTTCGTATTCGGCCTGTTTCAGCATGCCCGTTTCGGGCGTCAGCGGTTTACCGCTGAAAGCAGCGGTAAACTCGTCTGTGAGGACGGCAGACGAAAAACCGTCGAACGCCAGATGGCTGATTTTTCCGCGGATGGTATGATCCTCGATCGAGAACGAAGAGAAACAATCCGTTATGTCCGGGTTCTCCGCCGTATCGGAGATGCGCGGTTCGCGGAATCTGATCCAGGGCCTGCCGTTATCGGAGGATATATAACCTGACAGTATCGGATGCGCGTTCAATACTTCCTTCAGAACCGATCTGATCGTGCCGGAATCGGTATTTTCATCGGCCGTGTATGAATACGGGATGACGTACCGCCCGGATTTTCCGTCTGTATTTTCAGACGAAACGATATCGAGATAAACGTTCAGCTGGCTCTCGGAGAGCGGACATCCGGTTTCTGCGGTGTATTTGTTTCCGAGTTTTGCGGACGAACTATGTAGCACTATAGTTCTAGGCGTGCGGTACCTGAGTATGCTGGACGCGCTCGCTCCGCTGAATATGCTCTGGACCTTAATCGCCTTGAGCGAATCTCCGCCGAGACGTATGAAATCGTCGTCGATTCCCACTCTGTCCACTCCGAGAACCTCTTCGAGGGCCTCGCACAGCTTCCTTTCGGTCTCGTTCCTCGGAGCGGCGTACTCGCTTCTGAGAGATGATAAATCGGGGACGGGCAGGGCTTTTCTGTCCACCTTGCCGTTGATGTTCAGAGGGATCGAATCCAGCTTCACGACGAACGCGGGGACCATGTACGCGGGTTTCCGTCCGGAAACCCACTCCTTCACGGACTCCGCGCCGGCGTCCCCGACTATATACGCGCAGAGCTCCTTCCCGGCTCCGTTCGAAACGGCCTGGACCGAAACGTTCTCGATGCCCTCCATCTCCCTTATCGCGGATTCGACCTCGGTGAGCTCGACCCTGTTGCCTCTGATCTTGACCTGGCCGTCTCTTCTTCCTATGACTCCCAGCGTCCCGTCCGGAAGAAGCCTGAAGAAGTCCCCGGTAGCGTACATCCTCTCGTAACCGGGCTCGGATGAGAACGGGTTCTTCAGGAACACTTCGGAGTTCAGCTTCTCGTTGTTGAGATAACCG
>JAEEKU010000123.1 GCA_016282555.1 Methanomassiliicoccaceae archaeon | reverse complement strand
TATCGCGGTTTTGGAGAGACGGATCACTTTTCTGGAGACCGCGATTTCCCTCTCCCTTTCGGATTCGGCTTCCCTCATGGCTTCGGAAGCCGCTCCGGCCGATTCTTCAAGCCCTTTCATGCATCCGGATTCTGCCGCGCGTATAACAGATATTCGGAATAGTGATAAACGAAAAGAGGTATAATCCGCCGGATCACATGAGCTATTCAGACGCATTATCCAAAACCCTGGAGGATCTCGGGGCGGCCGAGGGATCCGTTCTATCCGTTTCGAAGGACGGGCGCACTTACAGGGGCACGCTGATGCCCCACCACGAATTCAGTTCTCCCGACGTGATCATCCTGAAGATGAAAAGCGGATACAACGCGGGAATAAGGATCACCGGTTCCGCAGTGATAACGGTAGAAGGGAAGCCCGCCGCCAGGGAAAGGGCGGAGACCGCGGTGGAGTACAGAAAGGGCCTTCCGAAGCTGGTCCTCATAGGCACCGGCGGAACCATCGCGTCCTACGTGGACTACAGGACCGGCGCCGTCCATCCGGCTCTCTCCACCTCCGATATGGTCAACGCGGTTCCGGAGATCAGGGATATCGCCAACATCGACGCCAAGGTTCTTTTCTCCATCTTCTCCGAGAATATGAATGTCGAAAACTGGCAGAAGCTGGCCGAAGCCGTCGCTGAAGAGATTAACGCCGGCGCTGACGGGATCATCATCCCCCACGGCACTGATACCATGGGATACACCGCAGCGGCTCTGTCCTTCATGCTCGGGGACGTTCCCAAGCCGGTGATACTCGTCGGGGCCCAGAGATCCTCGGACCGCCCGTCGTCCGACGCGAGCAGCAACCTCATGGCCTGCGCCAGATTCTGCACGTCCGGAAAGCGCTCCGGAGTTTTCGTTGTGATGCACGATACTCTCGGGGACGATTCCTTCGCCGTGCATGCCGGGACCAGAGTGAGGAAGATGCACACTTCCCGCCGCGACGCGTTCCGCAGCATAAATTCCCTTCCCGCCGCAAGGATGGACGCGTCGGGAAACATAGACTTCATTCTTCCCGGGAAGCCCGTTTCCGGCGGAAAAGCGGTGGCCAGAACCGGGATGGAGAGGTCGTGCGTTCTTCTCCAGTATTATCCCGGAATGGATCCTTCCGTTTTCGAGAGCATTTTCATGAATTCCAAGGGCATAGTGATCGCCGGTTCCGGGCTGGGGCACGTGAACGAGAACATGATCCCGCTGATCAAGAGGGCGTCTGACCGCGGAGCGGTAGTGATTATGACGTCCCAGTGCCTGAGCGGAAGAACGAATCTGAACGTATACAACACCGGAAGGGACATTCTGGCCGCGGGCGCGGTCACGGTGTGGGACATGCTTCCGGAAACCGCCTACGTCAAGCTCATGTGGGCGCTGGCCAATTCTTCCTCTCCGGAGGAAGCGAAAAAGATCATGAAGACTCCTCTCGCGGGGGAGATGTCCGACAGGAGGACCGAGAATGACTGAAGAATACGAAATGATGTGCGGAATCGAGATCCATCAGCAGCTGGACACCGCTAAGCTGTTCTGCTCCTGCGAATCGAAACTCTGCGAGGAGGGGTACGGAAACTACTTCAGAAAGCTCAGGCCCACCACCTCCGAGATGGGGGAGATCGACCGCGCCGCTCTGGCCCAGTTCAGGAGACATCTCGGATACAGGTATCAGTGCTGCCGGGGGACGTCCTGCCTCGTGGAGCTGGACGAGGAGCCCCCGCACGACGTCAATCCGGATGCGATGGACATCTCCCTCACCTTTTCGGAGATGCTCGGAGCGGACATCGTCGACGAGGTCCATTTTATGAGGAAGATAGTCGTCGACGGATCCAACACGTCCGGATTCCAGAGGACCGCCCTGATCTCCACCGGCGGAAGCGTGGACGTCGGCGGAAGGAAAGTGGGGATACTGTCCGTATGTCTCGAGGAGGACGCCTGCCGCAGGGTGGAGACCAGCGGGGACGAGGTCACCTGGAGGACGGATCGTCTCGGGATTCCCCTGATCGAGGTGGCTACCGCGCCGGATATGAGGACTCCGGAGGAGGTCATGGAGGTCGCCTACCGTCTCGGAACGCTTCTCAGAGCCACGAAGAGGGTAAAGAGGGGTCTGGGTACCATCCGTCAGGATCTCAACATCTCGATTCCCGGAGGCGCCCGCATCGAGCTGAAAGGGGTAGGGGAGCTGCGCATGATCCCGGATTACGTTCGCAACGAGGTCGCGAGGCAGAAAATGCTGCTGAAAATCAGGAGCATACTGTCGGAGAGGGGAACTTCTCCGGTCAAGTTCGAGCCCGTCGACGTCACGCACATATTCGCCGGTTCCGAGTCCAAAGTCATCAAGGGGGCTCTTTCCGACAAGGGAAAAGTCATAGCCGTCCGTCTGCCCGGTTTCGCCGGCGTAATGAACGGAGACGGAGGAACCCTGAGGCTCGGCGCCGAAATGGCCCAGAGGGCGCGGGCGAAGGGAGTCAAAGGCATCTTCCATTCCGACGAGCTTCCCAACTACGGAATCACCCAGGAATATGTGGACAGGCTGAAGGAATTCTTAGGGATGGTTTCCGGAAACGACGCCTTCGTCATATGCGCCGCGAAAGAGAAGAAGGCAACAGATGCGCTGGAAGCCGCGACTGAGAGGGCTAACGAGGCGCTTTCCGGAGTTCCCGAGGAGACCAGGGATCCGCTTCCGGACGGAACCACGAAGTACTCCAGGCCTCTGCCGGGAGCCGCGAGGATGTATCCGGAGACGGACGTTCCTCCTTCTCTGATTTCAGATGCCATGATAGGAAAGATCAGGGACAACATGCCGGAGTTCCCGGAGGAGACCGAGAGGCGTCTGACGGAGCAGTACGGAATCAACTCCCAGCAGGCCAGGCAGATCGTTAGGCAGAGCGACGACGAGCTGTTCGAGAAGCTCGCCGGAGATTCGATGGCATCCGTCGCGGCCGCCACGCTTCTAAGCACGTTCAGCGAGATGGAGCGCGACGGTTCGGATCCGCGTTCTATTCCAGAAGACGGTCTTCTGCACGCTTTCGTTCTTCTCAGAGAAGGAAAATTCGCCAAAGAGGCGCTCCCCCAGCTTCTCAGGGAGATGGCTTCCGGCTCCTCTCCGGAGGAATCCGTCCGCAAGCTCGGGCTGGGAACAGTGGATGCGGACGAGGCGTACGGAATAATCAGGAAAATCGTCTCTGAACGCGGAGATTTCGTCCGCTCCAAGGGAATGGCTTCCGTAGGACCTCTGATGGGGCCGGTCATGGGGGCTCTCAAAGGAAAAATGGACGGAAAACAGATAAACGGGCTTCTGACGCAGGCCGTCAGGGAGTATCTGGGATGAATTCCCCGCTTCCGGTCTTCCCGGCCGGGAGCGTTATCTCCAGAACCGAGAGTTTCTCGAAAAACAGTTTCAGCTCCCCGATCGTTCTCACGCTGTAGCCTCTCAGAAGGTCGCTCAGGGCGCTTTGGTTCATCAGAGACGAAACCACGATCACGATCCTTCCTCCCGGAGAGAGATGCTCCGGGGCGCCATCCAGCAGTTCCGGCAGGGGCCCGAGCCCGTCTTCTCCGCCGGACCACGCCTTCGCGAGAAGACCCTCGTCTTCCACCGGGAGATAGGGGAGATTGAACACTATCGTGTCGAAAATCCCGCTGATTCCGCTGTAAACGTCAGTTTCCAGAATGCGCGCGTCCAGCCCGTTCGCTTCGAAGTTTTTTCTGGCGAGTTTCACCGCCTCGGGATTGATATCTCCCGCGGTGACGCCGCATCCCTCCGCAGAACAGTGCAGCGAAACTACCCCGGAGCCGCATCCGATCTCCAGCACCCTCTCTCCCGGGCGCACGTCCAGCGATTCTATCAGCAGAATGCTGTCCTCCGAAGGGGGATAGACCTCATCGCTCCTGTATACCGCAAGTTCCGGATCGTACCTCATAGCCGCGCTCCGGAGAGGGAATGCAATGGAATCATTAAGTATCTGATCGTCCGGTTATTCCGCGTTGATATCATGATTCAGCTGGATATTCTGGCGGTCGGGGATCTGGAGCGCGGAGAGGACGGAACGATAATCAAAGCCGATTCGACGTCCGTGCTTATCCGTGCTGGAAACAGGCTTATAGTGGTGGATCCGAGCACCGAATACATGAGGCCGGCCGTTAAAACGTCTTTCAGGCAGATCGGCGTTTTTCCCAAAGACGTGGATACGGTCATTCTGACGCACGCTCATTCCGATCATACCGGAAACCTCCGCATGTATCCCGGAGCCAGGGTTCTCATCCATTCCGGAGGCGATACGCCGGTTCCCGGATCCGAAACCGTGGACGGATCCGAGTTCGCCGTATGCCCCGGGGTCAGGATGGTCCACACTCCCGGCCACTGTCCGGAGCACTCGTCGGTTTTCGTGGATGCTGACAGACACTATGTCATAGCCGGCGATGCGATCCCCCTGGAATCCAATTTCCGCAGGAATATTCCTCCCCGGATAAACACCGATCCGGAGGCCGCATTGAAAAGTATTAAGAAGATAAGGGACTACGCAGACGTAGGCATGCCGGGGCACGGGTTCCCGTTTATGACGGACAGGTGATAAAGATGATTCAAAGACCTCTGCCTGACACGTTGATATACGAATGCCCCGACTGCGACGATTATACGGAGCATCAGGTTCTCAAAGGGAAGATGGGAAAGGCTACCATCGAAGGGACGTTCAGATGCAACGAATGCGGGAAGATTACTTCCGAGACGATCAGGATCCCGGAGCTTCTGGAGGTTCCGGTGATATACAGCGACGGGGAAGTTTCCGAACCTTCGAGAACGACTCTCGAAAGCAACGAGATCATACAGATCGACGACGAATTCGAGATGGACGACGGAAGGCTGGTTTGCGTCACGTATATAGACGTGTTCAGCGGGGAATCCGTCAGCAAAGCTCTGGCTACGGACATAAAAAAGCTGTGGGTGAAGAAGTTTGACGTCCTCAGCGTGAAAGTGTCGGTCAACGATTACAAAACCACCTACTCTCTCAGAGTCCAGGCCAAGCCCGATGACGTGTTCACCGTGGGAACGCAGCTGGAGTTCGACGACTTCGACTGTCTGATCCATGCCATAAAAACCAAGCACAGTCTCGTCAAGAGAGGATCCGCCGAAGCCAGAGATATCACCCGTATTTACGGCAAAATCAGAAAGAAGAGGTACGACGTCCTCGATCTCTCCGATGATGACGATCTGTTCGACGAATGAATCGTTCCTCTTCGAGAAGACAATCGAGCACGTCCGAGAGGCTGTCCGACCTGATGGTGTAAGTGGCAGCCTCCTCGGTATACGGATCCGTCGGATTGAACGCGATGGATGTTCCGGTGCTCTCGAACATTTTAATGTCCGTGAACGAGTTTCCGACGGAGGCGGTTCTTTCTTTTACGGTCCCGAACCGTTCTATGAAAGGCGGAATAAGCGCTCCCTTATCTGACAGATCAACGTTCTTCTTTCCCTCTCCGGTCAGGAGCCCGTTTTCGTCCGCGCACAGGGAATCCGCTATGTAATCGTCGAATCCGAACTCCTCCGCGATCATTTTAGCGGCCAGATCTATCCCTCCGCTTACGATCACGCTCTTTATTCCGCATTCCCTGAGGGACGCCAGCGTCTCCTGTATTCCGCCGGTCAGCGGCATATCTCTGAAGAGCACGGCGATATCTCTTTGAGAAATCGAAGGTTTAGCGCTCTTCCAGATGGAAATGTCCCTGCGCATGAACTCCTCCTCGTCGATTTCCCCGTTGCAGAACGCCCTGTAGCCTTCCTCGTCGCTGGTTCCGAGGCATTCGTGGATCCATGCCCAGGAGCTGCGGACTTTGGTAAGAACCCCGTCCATGTCGAAGCAGACAAGATCGTATTTCCTCATGCGTTCCGTATCGGTCCGGATGTATTTTTGAATTGTTTTTGTCTCATCCGGGACTTATTATAAATTTAGGAATACCTACAAATAAAAGGGTACCGGTTGAATATGTTTAAATACAATTACTATATCAAACGTTGCAGAGGTAATTGAAATGGTTACTGTCAACGAATCTGAGTGTGTCGGGTGCGGAGCCTGCGCGGACGTCTGCCCCAACGATGCAATAACCGTCGACGATGTAGCTGTCATCGATGCAGACAAATGCGTCGACTGCGGCGCTTGCGTAGACGAGTGCCCCTCTTCCGCCTTAGAGTGATTCCCCGGAGGCGAGAGAATGGTTACTGTTCTGGAGTCCGAGTGCGTAGCATGCGGAGCCTGCGCGGACATCTGTCCCAACGGCGCGATAACCATCGAGGATGTAGCCGTCATCGATGCGGACAAATGCGTCGACTGCGGCGCATGCGTGGACGAGTGCCCCTCTACAGCGATCGAGTGATTCTGCCAGACAGTCTCACTCAAACTTTTTTTTTCTTTTTTATACTTTGTTTCACTACCCCGATCCGTCATGATAACGATAATCGGAACGGGACACGTCTTCGATCTAGCGGAGCCGGTCGCTTTCATAGTCCAGCATACGTGGCCGGACGCGGTCCTGGTGGAGCTGGACATGTCGCGTTTCAATTATCTTACCGGCAAGGACGGAACCGGAGGCTCCTCCTCCGGAAAAGTTCCGCCGGTATACCGCCAGGCTTCCGAATACCAGGATCGGATGTCGAAGCAGTACGGGAACAAAACCGGCGGAGAGTTTCTCGCGGCCATCAACATGGGAAAGCTCCGCGGAGCGGACATCGTGCCGATAGATACCGACGCTCTGAGAGTCATGGGGGAGATGTGGGACGAGATGTCCTTTTCTGAAAAAACCCGTTACAGGCTGTCGGGGATCAGGGATCGTTTCGGCGGGAAGAAAAGCGTCGAGTCCGCGCAGTCGCGTTTCGCCGGCGACGAGGAGCGCTATATGGAGGAGATGCGCCGCAGGTATCCGACCCTGGTGAGAAAGCTTATTGACGAAAGAAATATCTACATGGCGGAGCAGATCAATTCAGCCTCGGAGAAGTATTCCAATATGGTAGTCGTCGTCGGAGACGGCCACGTCGAGGGCATATGCGCTCTTCTGAAGGATCCCTCGGTAAGAAAGATCAGACTGGCGGATCTTCTGGATCGGGAGAGGCTGGATAAGGTGCGCAGCATGGTTTACAAAGGTGAGACGGAAAATGAAAGTCGATCTGATCGCTTACACTCAGAACGCGGACGCGCTCTGCGCCGCTGCGGGGAAGTCGTGCTATTCCTCCAGATCCTCCTCCGAGCTTATGGAGAGCATCAGCCCCGGGGAAACGCTGGGGAAGATAGTCGGAATGGGTCATCATTCCGTCATAGAGCATGCGGTCTTCACGTTCTCGGTCTCGGGAGTGTCCAGGGCCCTTACGCATCAGCTCGTTAGGCACAGGGTAGCATCCTTTTCCCAGCAGAGCCAGAGGTACGTCTCTATATCCGAGCCGTCCTATGTCGTTCCCCATTCCGTTGAGAATAATCCGGAGGCTCTAAAAAGATACAGAGAGGTCATGGACGTCATCTGGGACGCTTACGGGGAGCTTGAGAAGGCGGGAATTCCCCCTGAAGACGCCAGATATCTTCTTCCCAACGGGTGCACCACGAACATCACCATAACCATGAACGCCAGAGAACTTCTTCATTTCTTCTCGCTGAGATGCTGCAGCCGCGCCCAGTGGGAGATAAGGGAGATGGCCGACAAAATGCTCGAGCTCTGCATCGGGGTCTCCCCGGTTATTTTCGGGAACGCCGGGCCGCCCTGCGTCAGAGGCCCGTGTCCGGAGGGGAAGCTTTCCTGCGGGAAGCCCCGGCGGGGAAGTTCTCGGCAGGTACCAAATCATTAAACCGCAGACGCACGATAACCCGGATATGTGGAAGATTCTCGGCGAAGACGCGATATACATCGATATTCCGGAGACCTGGAAAAGGCGTATGCTGGCGATGTGCGGCGAGGGCGAAAAGGAAGACGTTTTCAAAAAGATCGTCAGCGGATCCGAAGTCACTTACCTTCTCAACGGCACGACCGAAGAGCACACGTTTTTTATCAATCTGTCCGATGATATAACTCCGGAGCAGATCCAGATTCTCGCCGATGTGACTCTGGACATTCTCAAAAAGTCGGAGTATCCGTGCATAGAGGTGGAGAAACAGATCCAGAGATACCAGATCATCATTACCAACTATCACGAACCGGAGATAATCGGGCTCAACAAAACTCCCGGAATGTCTTCCGGCGCGGTTTTCATGCCGATAATCAAAGGTCTGAGTTCTCCCGGAAGAGAGAACACCAATACCGTCAGGGACAATTTCTGGTGACTTTCAAGGATGGAATTCAGCGTTCCATCCATACTTCTATTTTCACTTTCGCTTTGTCCCCGCGGTAGACGCCCACGAACAGCCCCATGGTGGAGTATTTTCTGGTGTCGAACGGCCCGAGAGTGTCTTTCGTGATGCGATCTTTGTGCCCGGCGGAAGAATTGTCCTCGTTGGCTACGGCGACGTCCACGGGATTGTCCGAGTCGATGCTCACGTAAAGCTTGTGCTTAGGTCTGACTTCGAGCACCTGTATGAAAACGTTGCGGTAGCATCCTTCGACTGTGATATCGAAATCTCCCACGGAAACCGTTTCCGGACCGTAAACCTGAATCCTTCTGTCGAACAGAGACATGACGGTACATGGGGGAGCTCCGTAAGAATCTTTGCCGCCTTCGCCGGGGAAATTGCCAAATATACCGGAACGCAGTGAATCATTATGAACCCTATCGGAGAAGAGGAACTGCTGCAGGTTATCCGGGAAAATCCTATGATCTGCACCAGAGCCATCGTGAAAAGGCTCCGCCCGGAGGAATTCCGCGATCCCGCGATGTACCGCGAGCATCTGGATTATCTGAAGCCGGTGCTGGAGCGTCTGTGGAAAAACGGGATAATAGTATCGTCCAAGGTCCAGTGCTGCACCTTCAATCTGAAGCAGTGGCAGATCGTCTGATCATTCCGGAAAAACGATTTCCTCTTCGAGATCCGTGGAATACTTCCACATGCGGGGATAGTGTCCCGGATCCATGAAGACTCTTTCCGTCGAGACCGCGGTGCCTTTGGAAGATGCCATGATCTTCTCCGAGGACATGGACATTTTTCCCAGGGCGATCAGCTCCCCTCTGGCGGTCATCATCGCGACCAGCGCGTTCTTTCTTATGCCCTCGTCGAGCATATGGATTCCGCATACGTTCAGGTCCGCGCCGTGGCATACGGCATCGACGGCGGTCGCTTTTACGATGATTTTCGGAAGCGGCTGCACCAGAACCTCCATCGGGAGGATCATGGATCTGAGCCATTCTCCGCGCCCGTACTGCTGCCAGAACACATACGCGTCGCGGATATCCTGCAGGGTGCAGGCTCTCGACTCGTCCATTCTCCCGGAGCGGCTTCTCCTGAGCTGGAGCATGCTCGCCCCGCATCCCAGCACGTCTCCGATATCGGTGCAGAGGGTGCGGGCGTAGGTCCCGGCGTCGCAGGATATTCTCATGAGAACTTTGCGTCCGGAGATGTCGAGTATCTCCGATTCTCTGATCGTTCTTATGCGGAGCTGTCTCTTAACCGAGGATCTGGACGGGGGAACCTGATATATCTTTCCGCGGAAACGGGAGACTACTTCCGTAATACGATCCCGGGAGCAGTCCCCGTGAAGCGCCATAAGGCAGATGTATTCCTTATCCGAAGAGAGAACGATGTCCGTGAGGCGCACCGCCTTCCCCAGCGTAACGGGGAGAACCCCGCTCACATACGGATCCAGAGTGCCCCCGTGTCCGGCCTTCTCCGCGCACAGCGCGTTTTTAACCCATGCGGTGGCCTGATGGGAGGTGGGCCCCGGAGGTTTGTCGAGAATTATCACTCCTCCGGCGAGAAGTTCTCCCAGAGTACGATCCGACGGTCTTTTTCCCCATTTGTCGGGAACGGCATCCGGGTCCTTCAGGAGCACCGGAACACTTCCATTCCGTCGATAATGGCTTCCACGACCTGCTCGGGGGTTTTGTCTCCGGTATCCACGATCAGATCGTACACGCTTTTGTCGCCGATGTCTATCCCGTAGTACATCATGTACCTCCTCGCTTCGGATTCGGCGCGCTCCTCGGTTTTGCGAATCGCCTCTTCCAGGCTCTCGTCTTCCCGGACTCCGATCCTCGCGAATCTGATTTCGGGGCTGGCGTCCAGATAGATTTTGAAAGCCGGAATTCCGTTCCGGTGAAGCATGTACGCGGACAATCTGGATTCTAAAATGATATCCGGGCTGGATCTCGCGGTCTCCAGAATCCTTTCGTCGATCATGCGATCGATAGAGGGGTCTTTCTCGGCGGCCGCGCCGAGTTCCCCCAGTGTTAAATTCTATTCTTGGGCGAGCTCCCGGAAGATCCTGCCGAAGACGACCATCTCCAGCCCGAGTCTTTCCGAGAGCAGCTTGCATGCGGTGGTCTTCCCGGATCCGGGAGGCCCGCTGATGGTTATTCTCATTCCGTCTCTTCCTTCTTTACGGTCAGGTCCAGTTCTCTGAGGCGCTTGCGGAGCATCACAAGCCTGATCAGCCTGTTCTCGATCTGTCCGATGGGGAGGCTCACGAGGGTGTACAGCACGATCCAGGAGGGGAAGAATCCCATCAGGAGCGTGTTTACGTCGAGAGAGCCCCAGGGCATGTTGACGAGAACCGTTTCCCCGGGGAAATACGCCGCGGTGTCTCCCGTTTTGAGGAAGTAGTACACCCAGGCGTACACGGGGATGACGAAGAGCATGGTCACGGGCATGGTTTTCATCTGCTGCGTGCTGGTTTCCATGGACATCGCCATTATCTTAGGCTGCTGCTCCTGCAGCTTCTTCATCTTGAAAAGGTTGTTTTCAAGCCTGGCCTGGCGGAATTCGGAGTTGAATTCGCTCTGGATGTGCTGGTTCCTCGCCATGGCGACGAAGTCGGTCATGAGGCTCCTGACCAGAGTACTCACTGTAATCATGATTATTCCGGCCACGATCAAGGTAAGCACGGGGCTGTCCTTGAATGCGATGTATTTGAACACCACATCCAAGGCCTCCCCGATCGGATCCCTGAAGCTCGTGACTACAAGCATGATCATCATAGTCAGCAGCATTCCCAGCATCGTTTTGCTGGACATTCCGGGCATCTGAGGCTGGTTCTGCATGCTTTCTGGGCTTCCGGGGTTAGGCATTTATTCACTCTCCGCCGAAGAATCCTCTCATTACGGGATTCATCTCCATCATCTGCTCGCGGCCGATAGCCTCGTACAGATGGATCAGGATACCGACGGTCAGCAGCACTCCCGTACCGCTCGCGTTACCGGTGGTTCCGATCATATCGGCGAACGCGGCGAGGGCTCCGACTATGGCACCCGACATCACTGTGATCACGGGGATGTATCTGTCGAGAACGCGCTTCAGTATACGCGGGTCGCGGCGGAAACCGGGAATCTGCATTCCGCTTCTCTGGATCTGCTTCGCTACGGATTCGGGGCCGAGGTTGGTCGTCTCCACCCAGAACTTGGCGAACAGAATCGAACCCATGACCATCACGGTGAAGTAAATCACGACGCGGCAGAGGTTCTGCACGGATCCGTGTCCGTTTCCGTAGCCGGCTGGATCGAGTATCGGCATAAGCCAGTCCGAAATTCCCTGAGGCGCGGAAAGATACCACGCCAGTCCTCCGGCGGCATAGGTCTGTCCCTCTTCGAAGTAACCGATCGAGGAGTTGCCTCCTATGAACGGTATCTGGCTGAGGAAATCGTTGCTGTAGAGCAGCAGCGCGCCCATGCTCACGATCGCGAGCAGCGCGGACATCAGAATGACCGGGATGTTGCTCGCGTACATCAGTTTGATGGGGTAGCGTCCGCGGGCTCCCCTGGCGTTTCCATTGGAAAGCGGGAGCTCGATGCGGGTGGACTCGAGATACGACACTATTACGAAGATCACGAGGGTTCCTATGAGTGCTATCAGAGGGTTAGGGGAACCGAGGAATATCGATTCATATCCTCCCGAGGCCATCTCTTCCGGCGAAAGCGTGAACACGTAGTACAGCGCTCTCGGGATGGTACCGGCCGGGGGATTGGAAACCGACATCTCTGCAGCCATGTCTACAGGGTTCCAGTTCAGAGTACCTGTGAACAGCGCCTGAGCTACTCCCGCAGCGATAAACAGCGATATACCGCTGCCTATACCCCATTTGGACACGACCTCATCCATCATGAAGAGGATGTAAGATCCGGCAAACAGCTGCAGTATCAGCAGAAGCTTGGCGCCTCCGCTGCCCAGCGCGCTCACGGCGCCGTCCGAGGGAACAAGATATCCGAACACCTGGGGGATGGCTTCGAAGATGATCATCACAATGACCAGAAGTTTCATCACGGACTGGTAGCATGCCTTGTCTTCGCGCTTGGAAAGATCGAGCTTGATGATCTTGGCGCCCACGAAGAGCTGCATTATGATGGACGCTGTGACGATCGGTCCTATACCGAGCTGCAGCAGCGATCCAGACGCTCCGGCCATGATTGTTCTATACTGTGCGAACAAGTCCAGCGAATCGGACTGGTCCAAGCCGTAAAGATACACATTGGTCATGATGAAATACAGTACCAATATGACGATTACCCACATCATTTTGGTCCTGAAGTGCACGTGCCCTTCAGGCCTTTTGACGGAGGGGAGCCTGTCGGCAAGCGGCTTAACCTTGTACAACAGGCTTTTTGTCTCTTCCATCCCAATCTACCTCTCGTAGTCTTCACTCGACGACGGAACCGCCGGCCTCGACGATCTTGCTGCGGGCTTTCTCGGAGATCTCCGCGACCGTCACCTTCATCGCGCGGCACACGTTTCCGTTTCCGAGCAGTTTGTCGATTCCCGCTTCGGAGAGGTTAATCGTGTACACGTCGCCGTCTTTGGAGGCGAATCCGAGGGAGACGAATCTGTCTGCCTGCTCGCAAAGCTCTCCGACGTTTATGGTGCGGTTCGCTTCGACCATGCACTGGGGTCTTTTGAACCCGTGGCGTCCGAAGTGATCCCTGTCGTACTTCAGCATCCCGATTTTACCGGTTTTGCTGAGTCCGGCCTGGCCGTGGCCTCCGATGATACCGGCTCCGCGGCCGGATTTCTTACCGCGGCCGTGGGTCCTGTATCCCCTGAATTTTTTGGTTCTGCTTGGCATTCTGATCCCTCACAGCATCCTTTCGATGAGATCGTTTATCGCTCCGCCCCTGTATCCGAGCGCGCCGCCGTTCTTGTAGGAACGTTTGTTGCCCTCGTACCCTTTCACGGGAGGGTGGAGACGGAATACGGGCTTGAGGCCCTCCACGTCTCTCATTCTGCAGTCTTTGTCGATTATAGCTTCGGCCAGTTCTCCGGCGCTGGAGAAATGGGAGTTCTCCTTGAGGAACTCCTCCGTGACGGATCCGTCTCCGACGGTTCTTCCGCGGACGGAGATCATCTTGGAGAGGGTTTCCTTGGAGACCTCTCCCCAGGTGATGTAGTCCTTGGCGACCTGGAGCATTCCTTTCACGGAAGCGTTCTCGGGAACGATCACGCAGTGGTTGACTCTGGTGAGTCCGAGGAGGTTCATGGTGTGCTCTATGTTGTAGTTCACATCGGGCTGTCCGCGGACACGTATAACTGCATACGCCATCTTCATTCCTCCTGGGATCCGGACTCGGAATAGCTGATTCCGGTGGGTCCGGACACTATGTTGAATTTCTTCTCCTGATCGTCGGTAACTCTCATTCTCGAAGTCAGTTTGAGAGCCTCGAACGTCGCCATAGCATAATTGACTTTCGTCTTGGTGTTGCCTCTCGCGAATCCCCACGAGTCCTTTACGCCGGCGAGGGTCAGGAGCTGTTTGGCTACGTCTCCCACCGCGAGAGATACTCCGCGGGGCGCGGGTTTCAGAGTGACGGTGACGGAGCCGGTGGAGCCCGCGACCTCGAAGGGCAGCGAATGGGGAAGTCCGCATCCGCACTGCCAGGATCCGCATCCTCTCTTGATCTCGATTATGTTGAGCTTAGCGTTGTCGACGGCCTTCTTGATGGAAGGTCCGACCTCTTTTCCTTTGGCCCTTCCGATGCCGATGAACCCGTCGCCGTTTCCGACGACGCAGGTGACAGCGAATCTGACCCTCCTTCCGGAGTCGGTCATCCTCTGGACCATGTTGAGTTTGATAACCTCGTCTTTGAGATCCGGGAGGAGAATATCCACTATCTGGGGCTCGCGAAGGGGCAGCTTGGTAGCCAGAGCGGCGCTCATGGTGGTGATCTCACCGTTGAGAACCATCTGTCCGAGCCTGGTTTTAGGTACCCAGTCTGCCATTTCAATCATCCTCCAGTTTCTGTTTTATGCTTTCGACGGCGGCTTCGATGCCCTCATCGATGTGTTTTCCGAGAAGCCTGTCCTCGTCGGGGAGAACGTCTTCTCCGTGGGGCACCTCGAGTCCGGCGTCGCACATTCCGGCCGCCACGGCAAAGAGGACTCCGCCGTGTTTGACCTTCTGCATGCCGATGTCGAGAACCGCGTACTCGATCTCCTCTTTCAGGGCTCTCTTTCCCGCCATGTACCCGACGAGGTACGCCGCGGGAATGGACGAGCAGGAATACTCCCATCCGTAGGACTTCAGTTCTCTGGTCGATGCCGCCGCTATGATCGAATCTCCGTTCATTCCGAACTCCGCGAACTGTACGGAGATGTTTCTGTTGGATCTTCTGACGACCGCTCTTACCTCTTTGGATGCGAGGAGCCTGCGGCGGCGGTAGTAATCTGTGCGGTTCTCTCTTCTTCTGCGGAACGCGACTTTGTATCTAGGTCCTGTTGCCATCAGATCTCCTCCTTAAGGTGTCCGGCGGCGGTCATGTGCTGCCTGAGGTGAGCGCGGGACTTGTAAAGGCCTCCCTTAGCCTTTCTGTAGTAGAGCCTGTAGACGGACGGGGTGATCTTTCCGTCGGCCCTGAGCTGCTTGAGCTCCTTACGGATAGGCCTGATGGTCGCCATCCAGCGCTCCTTGTCGCGGACGCGCGCGTTGGCGGTACCTTTCCTGGATCCGGGTCCCTTCCTCTTTCCGCTGGCTTTCTGGGCCGCGACGTATCTGGTCCTGGCTTTGGAAGTTCCGTTCTTGGGCTTCGCTTTGATGGCTCCGGACGCGATCGCGGTGCGTATGTCGCTGCGGGTGATGCATTTCTCGACATCGTCCAGCTTATCGGGGTTCATCCAGACCCTGTTGCGGCCGCATTTGAGGACTTCGGCCGCCATTCTTTTCTGGTTCTTAAGGTTGGACATGCTCACACCATCCTGTTGAGAATGCGGATTCCGAGCTCGTCCGCCCTCTCCTCGATAGCCATTCTCTTCTTCGTTCCGACGGTGCCTCCGATACGGACGGCCTGCGTCTTAGGGTTGACGGATTCGAGACCGTCCACGTTGTACACCATGACCTCTTCGAATCCGGAGGGGTGAAGGTTCCTGACGGAAGCGGGTCCGCGGTATCCGATATCGACCATGGGCGGGCGCCTTTTGAGCTGTCTCTTCATCTTGGAGTGGATTCCCTTGGGCTTTCTCCACTTCTCGCCGAGCTTGGAGTATCTGAACCACTCCTGCCTCTTGAATGCCGGCCTCCTTCCGGAGATCACGGCTCTCTTGGCGAGGTTCTCGACGGTCTCCTCGCTGAGTTCGGGCTTCGCCCTGACCCTGTACTGGGCTTTGTCGGCTTCCACGACCTCGACGGTCTTCGCGGAGGAGGAAGCGTCTGCTCCTTCGAGAGCGTTCTTCCAGTCCGTGATCGTCATAGGCCCTACTCCGGACAGCTTCATTACCATTTCTTTTACTTTCTCGTCGTCTTTAACGGCGGCGGAGAGATCTGCAACGGATGAGATGCCCATCTCCGAAAGCTCTTTGACGTTGTCGGCGGTGATGCCGGGAAGGTCTGTGAGTGCTTTGACGGTCATTCTTTCACCTTGTGGGATTTCTGGACTATATATATTCCGTCCTGGAACGTTCTCTTGTCGAATCCGAGCCTGGATGTCGCCCTCTCGAGGTTCGCGGAAGTCTGTCCGCAGGCTTCGATGTCGTTGCCTTCGACGGTTATGTCGGTTCCGCTGATCTTGACGGTGCATCCTTTCACTATGTTCGCGTAGCGGGGGGCTTTTCCTCCCATGTAGTTGTTGACTTCCACGCGGTCGCCTTTGACGGCGATTTTCATGGGGAAGTGGTTGTACACGACTTTGAGGTGGTAGGTGAATCCTACTGTCACGCCCTTGATCATGTTTTTCACGTGCGCAACGTAGGTTCCGACCATCGCCTTGTCTTTGACTCTGGGGTACTCGCAGCTGACTGCGACCTCAGTTTCGTTAACGGCTACGTCTATTCCAGGGTGCGCGAAGATTCTGCATAATTCACCCCTAGGTCCTTTGACCTTCAGGACGTTGCCGTCGAGACTGACGGAGACGCCCCCGGGGATAGCGATAGTGCTTTCGATTTTCCCTGCTAATGTCATTCTTATTCCTCAATATACGTAGGCGAGAAGCTTCCCGCCGATTCCGAGCTCCTTGGCACGGTCCTGGGTAATCACGCCTGCGGTGGTGGTCAGGATCAGAAGGCCGAAGTCCTGGGCGGGGAGGAACCTCGCTTCGAACTTTTCGACATCCGAAACCGTAACCGAATACCTGGGCTTGATAACGCCGCAGTTGTTTATAGCCCCGTCGAGCAGTACGCGGAATTTTCCCGCTTTGCCGTCTTCAACGTACTCGAACTGGCTGATGTATCCGCTGTCCTGCATAACTTTCAGCACGTGGCCGATGAGTTTGGAGCAGGGCTGGATGACGCATTCGCTCTTTCCGTTGAGGGCTGCGTTTTTGATGACGCACATGGCGTCGTTGAGTGGATCACACTGCATTTCTCTCACCTCACGAATACTTCTTGAATCCGAGCTCGGGAGCCATATCCCTGAAGCACTGGCGGCACAGGTGCATTCCGTACCTCCTTATGATTCCTCTCCTGCGTCCGCAGCGGGTGCAGCCGACCGATCTTCCGAATTGCTTCTTGGGTTTCACTCAATCACCTGAACTTCGAATCTGTCTTTCATAAACTGGATAGCCTCGTCGCGCTCTACGCGGTGGCCCTTGGGGATCCTTCTTCTGAGAAGGGATCTCTGGGTGATCCTGTTTCCGGCTCTCCTGAGGACGACGTTGATGTCCATTCCGAATATTCCGATTTCGGGGTCGTATTTCATACCGTCGAAGTCGGTGTAGTCGGAGATGCCGAAGGACATGTTGCCCTCTTTGTCGAAGGAGTACACGGGAACGCGCCTCTCGCGTATGGAGAGGGCTCTCTTCACAAAGTCCTCGGCGGTCTCCCCCCTGAGGGTCACTTTGCATCCGAGGGGCATTCCCACGCGGATTCCCAGATCTCTGTTGACGGTTTTGGAGATAGTCTCCACGGGCTTCTGTCCGGTGACCATTTCCAGAACCTTTTCCGCTTTCACGAGGCGCTCTCCGGCTTCTCCGACGCCGATGTTGACGACGACCTTCTCCACGCGGAGCTCTCTCATGGCGTTCATTCGGAAGCCTCCGGGAGTCTGAGCGCGGGTCCGGCGGATCCGATTACGATGCAGTTGTCCGTGACGGTTTCGGTTCCGTCGGTGAAGATGACCACGTTGGGTCCGCTCCTGCGGACGATCTGCACGTCCTTGACGGTCTTGACGTTACCGCTGTGGGAACCGTCTTTGATGAGAACGGTGCATCCGCCGGCAAGGGGGTAGTGCTCCATGATCTTCTGGCCGTCGAAGGCGACCTTGAGGGAGTCTCCGCATTTGTAAGCGTTCTCTCCGATCAGGATGTTCCTTCCGCCGCTCAGATTGAGCTGGACTTTTCCGCCCTTTACGATGGTCTTGTTCTCGATCTTGCATATTTCCCATCCCGCTTCCTCGTCGGAGATCGGGACGAGGGTGAGCTTTCCCTTGTCGGTGAGGAGCATGCGGTACACGAGTTTGAGTTTAGGCACGCAGATGACGTCCATGAATCCCACGGGGGCCTTGGGGTTCTTCACGGCTTTTCCGTTGACGAACATCTCGCGGTTCCCGATGATTCTCTTGGCTTCTCTGGCTGTGTCGCATGCCCCGACCATGTCCCTGAGGACGGTGACCGCGGGCATGGAGCTCTCGATCGAGTGCGCTCCGGCGCTCTGTTTGGCTACCCAGATGCTGACCTTCCTCTTCAGCGGCCAGGTCCTGGGCGCCGCCAGTCTTTTCATGTGATCGCTCATGCTTTAGCCTCCTTGCTCTTGGAAAGAGAGTCGGCCCTCCAGCTGTCGCTGAGATTGAGATCCACGATCACCAGGTTGGAAGCGTGGATGGGGCGCTCGGTCTCTGTTCCGTCGGCCTGTTTGATGGTTATGCCCTCTATGGCGACGCGGCCGGTCTTGGTATCGACGGAGACGACTTTCCCCTCGATGTTCCTGATGTCGCTGTTTCCGCGGACGACGATAACCTTGTCTCCCTTGCAGACCCTCGCGGAGCGCCTTCCGTATTTGCTGCGGAGCTCGCTGCTGAGGTTTGCGGAGAGCATTTTCCTTTTGACGTGGACAGGCGCGTTGGCCTGATTCCTTCTCTGAACCCTTGCTTTGCTGCTGACCATTTTCACACCTCAGATTATCGTGTTGGCGGTAGCGGATATGCGGGGCCACCTTTCCGCGGCCTCTCTGGCTACGGGGCCTTTGATATCGGTTCCCTTGGTCTCTCCCGTCTCGGTGGTGATGACGGCCGCGTTGTCCTCGAAGAAGACGATGGTTCCGTCGGGCCTCCTGAGAGGGCGCCTCTGGCGGACTATAACCGCGAATACGATCTGTCTCCTCATCTGGGGGGTTCCTTTCTTCACGGACGCGATGACGAGATCCCCGGCTCCGGCGCTGGGGACCCTTCTGGCCACTCCGTGGTAGCCGGGAACGGCGATGATCTCGACGACTTTCGCGCCCGTGTTGTCTATCACATCGAGGCGGGATCCGTTCTGGAGCCCTCTGGTCTGGTTTCCGGAGATTCCCTTCATTCCAACACCTTTTTCTCGATGACCACGAAAGAGACGGTTTTGGAGAGGGGGCGGCACTCCGCTATGGTCACCCTGTCTCCGGCTTTGAGGCCGAGGCATGCGGGGGCATGGGCGGAGTACCTGCTGCTCCTTTTCTCGTATCTTTCGTATTTCTTAACGTACCTGAGGTAGTTGCGTTCAACGACGACCGTTTTGTTCATCTTGACTGTAGCAACAACCCCGTCGATCGTCTGTCCCCTGACCGTAAGGCTGCCGTGGAACGGGCAGTTGGGGTCGGAACACCCCGAAGCGGGAGGAGCGACGTCGAATCCGATGTCTTTGATTTCTGATGCCATTTTTTCACCTAACCTTTTTGATTCTGTCCTCTGGTCGGTGCATTATCTCTGATCAGATGATGTCTATGGTTCTGCCGTCGTATGCGAATCTGAACACGTTTCCGGGCTTGGGCACCGTCTTTTCGGTTCCCGAAGATTCGATGACGAAGGTGCGTTTGGTTTCGTCCACGACCTTTCCGGAGATTCCGGAGTAAGGCTCCGTTACCACCTGCACGTCCAGCCCGATGAGCTCAGACCTGGCGAAGACAGACTCTTTCATTTTACCTCTGTATGGAAGCCCATTTCTTCCAAGACTGCTTTCACTTTTTTCTTATGATCGCCCTGAAGCTCGATGCGGCCGTCCTTGCATGTTCCGCCGGTGGCGCATCTGTTCTTCAGCTGCTTGGAGAGATCCCCGATATCGATGTCGTTCTCGTCGATACCGTCGATCACAGTTACGGTTTTGCCGTATCTGCGGCTGTCAATTGATATTCTTACCGTCTGCTGTTCGCGGGCGATCTCCTCGCACATGCACAGCTCTTTAGGCAATCCACATACCGGGCAAATGTCCGACATCAGATCTCTTCCTCCTCCTTCTGGACGGTCAGAATGCGAGAGATGTTGAGTTTCAGCGCGCGGATCGCTCCGGGGCTGGAGGGGGCTCCTCCGGATGCGCTTACGCCTTTCTCATGCATGAGCTCGTCGCGGAGCTCCTTCAGCTTCTGGTTGCGCTCCTCCGCGCTCATATCCCTTATGTCGGCGATTTTCAGGGAAGCCATCATTCCGCCTCCTGGATTTCGGTGTCGGCGGGCACGGGCTCCTCGGCGGGGACGCTGAACAGATCGGGGAAGCGGGATGCCGCCTCGGTCTTGCTCATTATGCGGATGTCCGCGGGAAGCTTCGCGTGCTCGTCCATGATCTCCACGGTCACGCCGATGACGCCCATTTTGAGCTTGGCGACGGCGTATCCGTGCTGGATGAATTCGGCCTTGGGTTCTCCGCAGAACTTGATGTAGCCCTCTTTGAACTTCTCGGTCCTGTGCCTCTGTCCGGTCAGTTTTCCGGCGACGATGATGTGGCATCCGCGCGCGCCGTTGTCCATGATCCTGCGGACGGTGGAGTGTCCCGCTCTGCGGAAGTGCCATCCTCTCTCCAGAGAGAAGGCGAGCTTCTCCGCCATTATCTGGGCGTTCAGGTTGGCGTTCTCGACCTCCTGGACGTTTATCTGGGGGTTCTCGAACCCGAAGCGGTCCTCGATGACCGACGTCAGGTTTTTGATAGTCTGGCCCTTCCTTCCGATAACGAGTCCGGGCCTTTCAATCGTGAGAATGACGCTGGTACCCATGGGAGTCCTCTGGACGCTGAGTCCGCCGAAACCTGCGCGGCTGACCTCTTTCATGAGATACTCTTTGAGGAGAACCCTGCGTACGTTCTCGGCAACGAATTTTCTCTCTGATGCCATCACTCATCAACCTCTTGAAGTATGATTTCGAGATTGACTGTTTCCTGATTCCACTGGGTGGCGCGTCCGTGAGCCCTGGGCATGTGTCCGGGGATGGTACGTCCTCTGGAAACGGTAATCGTGGAAATCGCGAGTTTCTCCGTGTCGAGTCCCTTGAATCCTGCGTTCGCATTCGCGCTGTTGAGAATGCGGAGCATGTATGTCGCCGCTTTCACAGGGTATCTGCCGGGTCCGACTCCGGGCTTGTGGGAGACGCGCTTGTTGTATCTCCTGAGAGGCACTGCCCTCTTCTTGTCGATGACGTCCTCAAGCGCTTTCTGCGCGTTCTTTACGGTCATTCCGCGGATCATTCCCGCAACCTCGCGGGCGTACTTGGGGGAGATGGGCATCTCCTTTCCGAGCGCCTTCGCGGTCGTTTCCGGGTCTGCTGCTGCTGTATATCCTGAAACCATGTCTTCACCTCACTTGAGCGGCATGAACTTCGAGGACCTGGTAGCGCCGACTCCGGGTCCGGAATGCTGAGGAGCTTTCCTGGTAAGGGCAAACTCTCCGATGAAGCATCCGATCATCTCGGGCTTTATTTCCACGTCTTTGAATTCTTTTCCGTTGTATATGCTTACAGTCTTTCCGACGAACTGCGGTATGATCGGCAGGTCTCTGCGGTGTGTCCTTACGGGGCTGCCGGGCTCAGCCGCGGAGAGCTTGTCGAACAGCAGCTGCTGCTCGTAGTTCAGACCGCGGAGGTACGTCCTTCTGGCCCTGGAAGGGAGAAGTCCGAGAAACTCATCGAAAGGCATCTTCAGAAGGTCTTCCATGTTGAATCCGCGGAAGAGGAACTCTTTCTTCCTCCTCGCCTGGATTGCGGACGCCTTCTTCCTGGACTTCCTCCTGGAGGCTTTTGCCGATCCTGCAATAATCTTCTTTGCCATTGCAATCACTTCTTAACTTTCTTCTTAGGAGGCAGGAATCCTACCTTCTGACCGGTCGATGCGGTTCTCTTCTGACAG
>JAEEKU010000122.1 GCA_016282555.1 Methanomassiliicoccaceae archaeon | reverse complement strand
GGCGATGGTATCCGAGGGGCCGTATGCGAAGTAATCGCGGATTATCTCCAGTCCTTCGATAAGATTCACGTCGTACTTCCCTATCCCGATGGAGAGAAACGCCATGAGCGCGGCGCCGGCCGCGAAAAGAACGGTCAGACGCAGTTTGAAACCGGAATATCTGCGGTACGCTTCCGCGCCGTCCAGATCGCTGGAGCGTTTAGTGCTCCTGTCCGCGACCATTTCACCACGATCCTTTGCACTGGCTGTTCCTTCTGATGATCAGATACAGGAATACCGGCGCTCCTATCAGGGATATCACGGTTCCCACCGGAAGCAGATCTTTGGTCCAGAGCCTGGCTATCGAATCCGCGCACAAAAGGAGCAGGGCGCCGCCTATGAGGGAAGCCGGAAGGACGTAGCGGTTGTCGCTTCCGATCACCGATCTTACGATATGAGGCGCCAGAAGGCCGACGAATCCGATAATTCCGACGAAGGATACCACCGACATCGTCATCAGGGCAAGCAGGCACATGGTCAGAAGCCTGAACCTGTCCGCGTCCACGCCCATGGTCTTGGCGCTGTCCTCCCCGAGAGTCAGGACGTTGAACTTCCAGGATACCGTATAAAGAGCGGCGGATCCGAACAGCAGCATCGCGGCCATGAACGGGAAATCGTCCCATGTCACGTTGACCACGCTTCCTATCTCCCACAGGTACGCCGCCTGGATAGATTCCTCCTCGGCGCTGATGTACACAAGAGTGGAAAGCGAACCGAAAAACTGGGATATGGCAACTCCCACTAGAATCAGCGTCACCGGCGTCAGCCTCACCGTTCTCGAAATCATGAGAACCGCGGCTACCGGCATCATTCCGAAGAGGAAGGCGTTGAACGTCACTCCGTAGAGCCCTATGCTCGAGCCTACCGAAAAACCCATGATGATGGCGAGAGTCGCCCCGAATCCGGCTCCGGAGGAAATGCCGAGGGTATAAGGAGACGCCAGAGGGTTGTTCATAAGGCTCTGGACCGCCGCGCCGCAGATCGCCAGCGTCGCCCCCGCTATGCACGCGATCGCGATTCTCGGAAGCCTCACGGAGCACAGCACGTAATCGTCCCACCATTCGTCCGTTCCGAACTCGTATACCGCGCCTGTGATGTGATCCCAGATGATTCCCGGAATGGAAAATACATCGATCTCTCTGCCGCCGGTCGATCCGGAAACGCATACGACGGCTGTCAGAGCGGCAAGCATTCCGGAAATGAACAGAACTTTCCTTGCCAGGGAGGCGTTGTATTCCTCAACTGCCCTGATCCCGTCGTCGCTCTCGGCGTATTCCATACACGGATGATTCCTCCAATTGTATTTATACGGAATTGGTATAGGAGTTTCATGGGAGATTCGGATCTCGATATAGACGGGCTAGGTTTCGGATACGGAAACGCCTCCAAAGTTCTGGACGGCATTTCTCTCAAAGTTTCCGGCCCGCAGCTGGTTTCCATAATCGGTCCGAACGGGGTAGGGAAGTCCACTCTCATATACTGCATAAACAAGATCCTTTCTCCCACCGAAGGAACCGTGATGATCCAAGGCAGGGAAGTCCGCGATTATTCCGTTAAAGAATTAGCTAAGACGATGGGTTTCGTTCCCCATGCGACCAGCGACGTGTTTCCCATGACCGTGATGGATACCGTGCTGATGGGAAGGCATCCGCATTCGGGGAGAAAGATAACCGACAAGGACGTGCAGGAGGCGTATTCCATCCTGAAAACTCTGGAGATAGAGAAGTTCGCGATGCGCCAGTTCGACGAGCTCTCCGCCGGGCAGCACCAGAAGGTCGTCCTGGCGAGAGGGCTGGCGCAGAAGCCTAAGATACTTCTTCTGGACGAGCCCACTTCGAATCTGGACATCAAGCACCAGATGGACGTCACCCGCATCCTGAAGGAGCTTTCCGAAAGGGACGGGATGACGGTGATCATGATCAGCCACGATCTCAATATCGCTTCGAGATACTCCGATTACATCGTTATGATGTACGACAAGAAGATATTCCGCATCGGGAAGCCTGAAGAGGTCATCACCGAGGAAAACATAAGACACGTTTACAAGGTCGAATCCAAGGTTATTACTGACGACGGAAGGCCGTATGTGATTCTGAGGGATCCGCAGTTCAGACCCGGGCCTCTGGACGACAATTCGTTTTGTTCCGGACGATGCGAAGGATATATGCCAAAATATTTACTTATTGGATGATTGGTCCTAGCATGGACTCGGGTTCTACCAAAATATTGGCGGTAGTCATCGTAGCCATTATTGCTATCGCCGGAGTCGCGGCATTTCTGATGCTTTCCGGCAACGGCGGAGACAAAGAGGACACGTCCTGGCAGAAAGATATAACAGGACGCCTCGAAGTTTTCGGCAACGCTAACAATGACGACCATATAGACGACAACGATCTGAAAGCCATCGATTCTTTCATAAAGAACAACGCATGGGACAAAAACAAATATCCTTTCGCCGACGCGAACGGCGACGGCAAAATTACATCCGACGACCGCTCCATGGTCGAAAAAATGATTTCCAAAGAATCCGTCGATGTGCGTTACATCAACGGAAACGGAGACGTCAAAACAGCACACTTCCCGGTTACCGGACTCGTAGTCGGAGGGACCGCTGTTCATCCCGTCATCAACGCCGTCGGCGCATACGACAAAGCGGTCGCTCTGACGGGAAAAGCGTCCAATGTGGATCCGGTGCTCAACGCGCCCACATCCAAGCTTCCCTCCGTCGGTTCGAAAGCTTACTCGATCGATATCGACGAGCTTTCCAAATACAAAGCGAACGCAGTATTTACCCTGAACACTAGCGTCTACGACGGAATCGAGGACGCGCTCAAAAATATACCCGGAATATCCTGCATCAGGATCAATCCCGATGATTCCGACAAATCTACCCAGACCTTCCTTCTCGTCGGATTTCTGACGGGTCACTCCGACAGAGCTGACAAGATAGTAGCTTTCTACGACAAATACAACAAAGTGATCGCGGACAACGTCGTCAAGATCGGTACGAAGAAGACCACTCTGACGATGTACACCTCCAGCATGTGCGGCACCGATTACTATCTCACAAAGAACACCGTGGCGGCAGGCGCCAGAAACCTTTCCGATTTCAACGATGCCAACACGAAGAAGATCAAAGATAACCCCGAGTGGGCCGCGGATGAGAAGTATCAGGCGGAATATATCATAGAGTTCAGCGGATTTGATATGATCTGGAAGCCCACTCTCAGCGAGCTTCAGGAGGAGTTCGAGTATTACGGGCAGTATTTCACTCTGATGAAGGCATATCCCGAGAAGTACGTCGTGATAAACAAGGACATGCCGGACATAGCCAGGACCGCCTACGTTGCTCAGGTTCTTTACCCCGGCGTATTCGGTTCCGCTTTCGGAGACAATCTCTACAAGGAACTCGTGAAGACGTTCTATCCGTACATCGACAGTTTCGATCCCGCCAAGGATACGACCGTCGTCGTCGATTACAACACGGCGTACGGAGTAATGCCCAAAGTTTACGACAACACCGTATCCGCCACGGTACCAGTTTACGGAAACGCCAACAACGATCTTTACATCAATTCCGACGATGTAAAGATCATTCAGGCGATCGCGGACGGAAAGACCGCATGGGACAAGGAGAAGATTCCTTACGCCGATGCGAACTGCGACGGAAAGGTCGACTCCGCGGATGTCACGCTCGTGAACAACATCATTTCCAAGACGAAATCCACCGTCTACTACAAGAACTACTTCGGAGAGAACCAGGCTCTGAACTTCCCTCTCAAAAACAGGAAAATCTGCGTGACCTACTGGCAGCAGGCCGAGGAGATGGCCATTCTCGGAGAGTGGCAGAATGTGCGCGTGGCTTCAGCCAACGTTACCGAAAGAAACGGGCTTCTTTACGATCTCTCCAACGTGAAGACCATCGGAACCGTCGGTTCCTCCAAGATTACCGATGCCGGAGCCGAAGTAATTACCAACGAGGGCATCGATCTTATCGTAGCTACCCCAAGCAGCACCGTTAAGGAAACTGCGGACAAATTCATCGCCAAAGGCGTCGATGTAGTTTATCTGTGGTATGCCGCGGAGTACACCATACCCACGATAATGACCATGGGAATCCTCATGGACAAGGAAACCAAAGCCAAGGAATACTACGATTACTGCTCCTCCGTGGAAAGCAAGATCGTTGATAAAGTCGGCGGCAATAAAGCGAACGTTCTTGTGACATGCCTGTTCGAGGACGAGGCGTCCAGATACTCCTCCAAAGGAGGAATGGACGTTCTTTCCGGAGATCAGGCCGGGGCGTACTATCTGATAAACAAGATCGGAAACGCCTATCACGCTGACGACACCGACAACTGGGGATACTCCTACAGATCCACGGAATGGATCATCGCCAACGATACATTCGACTGGATCATCGACTGCGAATCCGGAGCCGGTTTCGCGAACGTCGACGGGCACTTCTTCACCCAGGACGCCTACAACGAGAGATTCGAGAAGAACGTGATCTACTACAAGGGAACAAACGCTTACAAGAGCGGAAACCTTATCGGATCGACCTTCGACTTCCTGTCCGGATTCTCTGGATACGCCATGCTTCCCGTGATCGCCTCGCAGATGTACGGAGACAGCGTTTATTCCATGGAGGAGGCTCTCGGCAACCTCCAGTACTGGTTCGACAACTTCACCGCCGCAGACGTCGACGTCAAGAGCCAGGGAGGATACAGGTACACCGGAACCGAATACAAGACGAGCTACGACAACTCTCCCTCCGTTTCCGGAAAGGGATTCTACAAATGGAACCCGGTCGTCGTAGAGGTCGACGGCAACTATTCCAACTGCACTCCCGCGTTCATGGACATCGCCGAAGGAGTTTTCGCCGGAGTATACGGAGAAGTTCCCGGCTATTCCGGAATCACCCGCGAATCCATTCCTTCTGAATATCTGTATCCGTACAACTCTTACGTGACTGAAAATTCAGACGGAACCCTTACCGTGAAGACCTTCGATAACACGAGCCTCGGAACCAGCGAAGCATTCGCCGACAAGAAGGTGAAGTTCGTTCCCACCAAGATTCTGTGTTATACCGACGCGTACGTGGATACCATCTACATGATCATATGCGACTACTACGGCGAGACGGCGCACTCCGGAAACACTCCCAAAGCGACAGCTAAACTCTGGGAGCTAGTGACCGCGATGCCGTCGAGCGTAGCGAGCGGGCTCCAGACCAAATACGGTCTGACGGCCCCGGAGAGCGTCGAAATCATCGGCGGATCCCAGGAGGATCTCCTGAATTACTGCGGAAAGATTTCCGGAGAGGACAAGCTGATCGTATTCATGTCCGAATACAACATCAGGGCTACCAACAAATCGTCCTGGTGGGGAACCAACACCTCCATCGAATCCAAAGCTGACAACATCCAGTTTATCTACCTGCTTTCGAACTCTCCCGCGATGGTTCTCTCCACGATGGAAATGATCGGAAAAGTCATAGGATTCGATAACACCGACGCTATGATGACCTCCGTTCTTGCCAAGATATACGTGATGCAGAAAGCTATCGACGAAAGCGGCGGCAAGAAGACGTTCTACGTGGAAATGGCGAACGGAAACGCGGTAGGATCCAACACCCTTATGGGCGGCATTTTCGCATCCGTGCTGAAGATGGACAACGTATTCGACGGAAGCCTCATGGGCAATAAAATGTCCGATGAAAACATCGTCCTATCCCAGCCTCAGGTAATAGGCTTCTACAAAGCCGATACCAGATCCATGGATGAGAAGATGAGGGCAGCCTGAAACCTGATAACATGCAGAGCACGGAACTGAGAGAAAAAGCGGTATCCCTGGACAGGAAACGGCGCCGCAGGGCGTACGTCACCGTTCTGGTGCTGGCTGCCGCTCTTGCCGCAGGGTACGTGCTCTGCATCTCTTTAGGGTCGGCCCGCATTCCCGTCGCGGAAGTGTGGGCGGCCTTTTTCGGCCGTGCCGACTGGGCAACGGAAATGATCGTCGTAGATATGCGCGCGCCGAGAGTTCTCTGCGCCGCATGCGTCGGAGCCGCCCTTTCCGTAGGGGGTCTCGCGATGCAGGCCATCTTCCGCAATCCGATGGCTTCCCCGTCCGTTCTGGGGATCTCATCCGGAGCATCGTTCGGCGCGGCTTTTTACATCGCGTACGGAGCATCGGTTTTTTTCAGTTCCTGGGGAACTCTGGCATGCGCCTTCGGAACCGCGATGGCATCAATGCTGCTGGTGTACGCTCTTGCTTACCAGAGGGCGGGAGGCGTACAGACCACCATGCTTCTTCTCGCCGGAATGGCGCTGAGCGCTCTTTTCAGCGGGTTCACGTCCATGATAGAATTCTTCTCCGACGCGGATACTGTAACCTCCATAGTATTCTGGATGCTCGGCAGTTTCGACGGGAGGGGGTGGAGCGATTTTTACCTGATGATACTGCCGCTTATCGCCGGATGCGTTCTGATAGCAGTCAACGCCCGCGCCCTGAATCTCATGACCGCGGGAGAGCCGAAGGCCCGGGCTCTGGGCGTGAACGTGAAAAGGGTGCGCCTGATGGTGCTGGTCGGTTCCTCCGTCCTGGTGGCTACCTGCGTTTCCTTCTGCGGCGTCATCGGGTTCGTCGGATTAATCATACCTCATATTTTCAGATCGATCGTAGGGCCGGATCACAAAAAACTGGTTCCCATATGCATTCTCGGCGGAGCGGTTTTTCTGATGCTGGTCGATACTTTCGCGAGATCCGCTCTGCCTCCTTACGAACTTCCCGTGGGAACCGTGACGTCCGTCATCGGGGCGCCGTTTTTCCTATGGATTCTGAGATCCAGAAAGAACGAGATCTGGAGGAGCTGATATGGCGGTTCTGAACGTGGACGGCGTGAGTTTCTCTCACGGATCCAGAAAGATACTGAACGATCTGACTTTCACGGCATCGAAGGGGGAGGTCGTGGGCATTCTCGGGCAGAACGGTTCCGGGAAGACTACTCTGCTGAACTGCATCAACGCCGAGTACCGCCCTCAGAAGGGATCTGTGAAATTGATTGATTTTTCGAAGGAGTCGGCGGATCCGCGCCACATGAACTCCGGATCACTAGACGTCCGGGATATGTCGGAGCACGAGCGCTCCAGAATACTGGCTACGGTCGAGCAGGACTCCCATATGAATTTTCCTTTCTCGGTGATGGAAGTCGTTAAAATGGGGAGATACTCCCGCGCGGGAATGCTGGACGAGAATACGGATGCCGAGACGGATATAGTGTGCTCGGCGATGGAATCCACCGGGGTTCTGGAATTCAGCGACCGCGACGTGAGCGAGTTGTCCGGAGGGGAATGGAGAAGAGTCATGATCGCGCAGGCTCTGGCCCAGGAGCCGGAAATTCTTCTTCTGGACGAGCCCACCCTTCATCTCGATATCAACCACCAGTTCGATCTGATGGATCTGTGCAGAAAAATCGTTTCCGAAAGAGACATCCTTATAGTGATAGTGACGCACGATCTCCAGCTGGCCGCGAGGTACTGCGATCGCATCATAGTAATGAAGGACGGAGAGATAGTATCCATGGGAACCGCCCGCGACGTGATCACTGAAAAAATGATCAGCGGCGTTTTCGGAATGAGGGCGCGCGTGGAATATGACGAGGAAATACAGGGGATGTCAGTTTTTCTGATAGGCCGCAGCAGGTGCGAAAATGACCAGCGATAAGGTTTTGCGGTCCGTCGATATCTGGATGGACGAAGGGGAAGAGTTCGATGACGAAGTGAAAAATTTCAGGAAAGGTACCGTCCGCAAAATAATATTCATCGCCGGATGCATAGCCGCAGCGGTCGTAGCCGCCGGCGCGGCGATGAACATAGGCGAGTTCCACATAGATTTCTTCGAGATTTACCGCATAATCTGGGCCCACCTCACCGGAAACGTCTATGACGAGAACGCGGACTGGATTCTGTGGCAGTGGAGACTTCCCCGCATCTGCTGCGACATTCTCGCCGGCACGGGTCTCGCGGCCGCGGGAGTAGTGATGCAGAGCATTCTCAGGAACCCTCTCGCCGATCCCTACACCACGGGAATATCCTCGGGCGCTTCTTTCGGCGCGACTATCGCGATGGCTCTGGGCCTTTCTCTCACCACGTCAGGATTCGCCGTCGTGGTAAACGCGTTCTTCTTCGCTCTGATACCCACCGCGGTGATTCTCGCGGTTTCAAGATTCAAATCCGCGTCTCCGGCTACGATGATCATGGTGGGAATCGCGATTATGTACATGTTCAACGCCACATCCACCCTCATACGGCTGTACGCCGATCCGGACACCCAGGCAGCCATATTCGCATGGACGGTGGGAACCACGGATATCCGCGAATGGAGCCATGTGGTCACGATGTCCCTGTTCGTCGCAGCCGGGCTTATCGCCTGCCAGCTCATGACGCGCAGGCTGAACGTCATAGCCACCGGAGACGAAAGCGCCCGCTCCATTGGAGTGAACGCGGAGCGCCTGAGGATAGTCAGTCTGCTCGTAGTATCTTTCCTGGCTGCCGGAATCGTGAGTTTCACCGGGCTTATCGGATTCGTGGGACTGGTATGCCCTCATATCGCGCGTCTCATCGTGGGTTCTGACAACCGTTATCTGCTTCCGGCTTCTGCGGCGTTCGGAGCATTGCTTCTGCTGATAGCGGATATTATCGGACACGTGATCGTGTACGGGCATTCCATCCAGGTCGGAGTCATCACAGCGTTTCTCGGCGCTCCGCTGCTGCTTTATCTCATACTGAGACAGGGAAAGGAGGTGTGGCGATGTCCGTGATAAAGGTGACCGGAATGTCCTGCGGGTACAGAGGGCGCCCGGACGTTCTGGAAGACATCAATCTGGAGCTGGACGATCCGGGTCTGGTGTGCATCATCGGTCCCAACGGAGTGGGAAAATCCACTCTGGTGAAGTGCCTTACCGGAAGCATCAAGCCGTCGGAAGGGGAAGTTTCCATTCTCGGGAAGAAAGTTTCCGATTACAAGCTGAAAGATCTCGCGAAAATCGTCGGTTACGTTCCGGTGACATCGTCCGATCATAACAATCTGACAGTTGCGGAAACGGTCCTCGTGGGACGCTTCGCCCGCCAGGGGATGAGAACGTCCTCCAAAGATCTTCAGGCAGCGTACCGGGCGCTGAAGGCTCTGGAGATCGAAGATCTTGCGGGAAGAGGATTCAACGAGCTGTCGGCGGGACAGCATCAGAAGGTCGCGATCGCCAGGGGACTGGTCCAGCAGACCCGCATCCTGATCCTCGACGAACCCACTTCCAATCTGGATGTCAGGCACCAGATTTTCGTCACTTCGTTCCTCAAAGAATTGTCCCACAGGACGGGAATGACCGTGGTGATGATAAGCCACGATCTGAATCTGGCCGCCAGGTTCGCCGATACCGTCGTGCTTATGGAAAAACCCGGGAAGATCCATTCTATCGGCGCTCCTAACGAAGTAATCACTCCGGATGCCATCAGGGAAGTGTACGGCGTGGACTGCATAATCGCGGACGATCAGGGCTCTCCGCACGTTATGCTGCATGACGTTCTGCGATCGGACGGCCGCCGGAGGCCCGGCTCTCTCCGCTTTTTTCAGCACGATTACCGCATGGATGAGCATCATCAGGCCGCCGGTTATCTCCCCCGCGGCGAGAAGCACCCACAGCGATCCCAGCGTTCCGAACGTATAAGCTCCGAAAAAGAACAGCCCGGTGAGCATGAGGTTTCTGGCCAGGGAGTTCAGCATTCCTCCTCTGGCGCGGTTCACGGCCTGCATAAGG
>JAEEKU010000012.1 GCA_016282555.1 Methanomassiliicoccaceae archaeon | reverse complement strand
TATACGTTCAGGGACGCGAACAATATCGAGCACACGGTCAGAGTTCCCGTCGAGAACGTTTCCATAGTCCACAAATACATTCCGGTTTTCATGAAGATCCTCGGAGCCGAAGATCAGGTAGCCGGTCTTGACAACAAGTACGGGGTCCGCTTCCAGTCATACTTCCCCAATTCTTTCAGCATCGGATCCTATTCGGCGCCCGAGGGAGAGACGATGATCAGGCATGATTCCAGGATCATTCTTACCCCTGTGACAATGGGGCTGAGCAACGCCGATGCGCTCCGCCAGATGGGCATCGAGGTCATCTATCTCGATCTGACCGATCCTTACGCCATAGAATCCAACCTGCTTATACTGGCGAAGCTCATGGGATACACGGATGCGATCAAAGAAAGATACAGCAAATACATCTCGCTTTTCAAAGAATGCTTCGATTACGCTCACAGCTTCGATCTTTCCTCTTCCAAAGACGACGATTTCGGACTGTTTATGGCATCCTCCGGATTCTACCAGACCCATACGTCTTCAGCGGTGAAGGTGATAGAGGGAGTCGCCGGAAAGTGCTATACGCATCTCATCGATCCCGGCGTCAGGGACACGGTTTATTTCAACCAGGCCAAAGAAGTGCTGCTGGACGTCGATAACAGATACGGTCTGGATTATATGTTCGTTTACAGCAACGACACTCCGAAGGAGAATTTCGACGCTTTCTTCAGCTACGGCGGGACTCTCGGCTATCCCTCGCTTACCTGCGTCAAAGAGAAGCATCTGTTCGCTCTGTCGACGGATATGGTCAACGGCGCGCTCTCGTGCGTATCGGCTATCCTTTATGCGGAAGCGTTCGGAGCGGATACCGGCACGAAGGCGGCGGACATGGTCGGAAAAATGAATTCCGAATTCGGTTTAAATTATTCCGCCGAAAACCTGCTGGTCGAATATTCGTCAATGTGATCCCATGACAGATTCTGCTGATTCCGGACGGGAGGCTGAAAAAGGCAGAATAATAGACGAATTTGTAAAAGTGTCCGAAAAAGACAGGATCGAAGGCGAATACAGCTCCGCCATCCGCACGAAGTGGCTGTTCATACTGGGAATGCTGCTTCTGTGCTTCGCCGCGGCGGTATGCTCTATAGCCTTCGGTTCCGTCGATATACCCCTTGCAGACACTCTGAAATCAATAGGGCACGCTCTGTTTCCCTGGTGGATAGACGGCGCTTCCCAGCCCTATTACGACGATATCATTGTAAACAGCCGTTTCCCCAGAACGTTCCTGTGTCTGCTGACTGGAGTGAGCCTCGCGGCGGCGGGAACGATAATGCAGGGTCTGCTCAGAAACCCTCTGGTGAGTCCCTTTACGTTAGGCGTCTCCACCGCGGCGTCTTTCGGAGCGGCGCTTTCCATAGTGTTCTTCCCGGCGGTGCTAGGTAGTTTTTACTACGAAAGCGTCGATCTTTACGGGTTCGACATGACCGTAAAGAACCTTCTGATTGTGGTTCTTTCCTTCTGTTTCGGTATGGCGAGCATCCTTCTGGTTTTGAAAATCTCAAGAAAAGACGCGACCAGAACCACTCTGATACTGTCGGGAGTGGTTATCAGCTATCTGTTTCAGGCGGGAATATCGCTTTCGCAGTACATATCCAATGACGAATCCCTGCGGACGATTTCCAACTGGCTGATGGGCGGGATGTGGAACGCCACCTGGGGGGCGATAATAATAATCGTCCCGGTGGTCGTGCCGTGCCTGATCTATCTGGAGAAGATATCGATGGATATAAACAGCCTTTCCGCCGGAGACGACATTGCTAAAAACGTCGGGGTGAACGTTCAGGCTCTGAGAAGAAAGGGACTCGTCATCACCACTCTGATAACGTCGGTGTGCGTGGCTTTCTCCGGAGTCATAGGATTCATCGGGCTTATGGCCCCGCATATGACGCGCATGGTGATAGGCAACGATTCCAGATTCGTTCTTCCGGCGTCCGCTCTGATGGGAGCATCCATTCTTCTCTTCGCGGACATAGTTTCCAGAAAGATACTCTATCCGGATCAGCTGCCGGTGGGAATAATCCTGTACGTCGTCGGGGGAATATTCTTCATCTGGATGGTTACGAGGAAAAACTGGGGGAACAGACTGTGAAGATGGCGATCGACGGCATAAGCCAGGGATACGGAAAAGAGAACATCATCAGCGACATCTCCTTCGAAGCTGAGAGCGGGGAACTACTCACGGTGCTGGGTCCCAACGGCTGCGGGAAATCTACCCTCATAAAGACCCTGTGCGGCGTTATGAAACCGAGAACGGGATCCGTAAGCATAGACGGCACTGATCTCCTGTCGGTTCCCCCGGACGAACTGGCTAAAAAGATCGCTTACGTTCCCCAGACCATATCTTCCGCCGGATACACCACGGTATTCGATCTGGTTCTGATAGGAAGGAAACCTTACATTACCTGGAATTACACCCGGGAGGACATCTCGATCGCGGCGGACGCGATGATAACCATGAACGTCAGCAGATACATGTCTTCGGACGTCAACCGGCTGTCAGGAGGTCAGAAACAGCGCGCGTTCATAGCCAGAGCATTGGCGCAGGATCCCGATTTCTATATTTTCGACGAACCCACCAGCTCCTTCGATCTCAGAAACCAGCTTGATACTATGAGAATAATGCGTTCGATCATCCGCGAAAAAAACGCCTCTCTCATAGTGGCCCTTCACGATCTGAATCTGGCGATCAGATACTCCGATATAGTTATGGTTCTGGACGGCGGAACGATATACGACATCGGAAAGCCGGAGAAAGTCATCACCCCGGAGATGATCAGGGACGTCTACGGCGTGGAATCCGAAATTCTCGAGGACAGACACGGTCTCTTCGTAAGATCTTACGATTCCGAAG
>JAEEKU010000001.1 GCA_016282555.1 Methanomassiliicoccaceae archaeon | reverse complement strand
CCGATCCTGCAATAATCTTCTTTGCCATTGCAATCACTTCTTAACTTTCTTCTTAGGAGGCAGGAATCCTACCTTCTGACCGGTCGATGCGGTTCTCTTCTGACAGTTGGGTCCTCCGACGTGCGCGTGGCTTCCTCCTCCGTGGGGGTGATCCACGGGGTTCATCGCCACTCCCTTGGTCTTGAAGGGCGCGGTGGACCTCGATCTGAGCGTGTGGACGTTCTTTCCGGCTTTGGCGAGAGGCTTGTCGTCTCTTCCGCCGCCCGCGACGATTCCGATGGCCGCGCGGCAGTCCGGGCTGAACTCTTTCATCGCGCCCGAGGGCATGAGCACTTTGACCTTGTCTCCTCTGGAAACGACGCTTCCGAAGGATCCGGCGGTTTTCACGAATTTGCCTCCGTCTCCGGGTCTCGCTTCGATGTTGTTGATCAGAGTTCCTTCGGGGATCTTAGACAGCACGGAGATGTTTCCGGCCGCGATCTCGTTTCCGCCGATGGTGATGATCTGGCCCACCTTCACTCCTTCGACGGCGAGCTGATAGTCGGTCTTTCCGCCGATGTCGATCACCGCGAGGGGGCAGGTCCTTCCGGGAGCCTGGATGAGGTCTTTTACGACGGCGGTTCCCTCGGAGACCGGAGGAAGGCGCACGTCATCCACATGCCTGTGGCTGGGGGAGCGGTACAGCGAAGTTCCGCGTCCTCTTCTCTGGGTAATAAGTCTCTTTCCCATGTTCACTCACCTTCAGTACATCACTCCGACTCTCGAACCCACTTCTTCCGCGGAATATCCGTCAGCGAGTTTGATTATGGCGTGCTTTCCGTCTTTCTCGATTCTAACCCACACTTTGTCCACTTTGACCTCGAAGCGGGCTTCTACCGCGGACTTGATGGTGGGTTTGTCGGCGTTGCGGTGGACGATGAACTCGATCTTGTTGGCGTCTTTGTGGTTCATCGCCTTCTCAGTGTAGTAGGGGCTTACGAGGACGTCGCTCTGCTTCATTCGGTCCAGCCTCCTAGATCGTCGAATGCGGATTTGCTGTATACCGTAAGCCTTCCGGCATCTCCTCCGGGCGCGAGAATGCTCGCGTTGAGGGTTCCGATCTCCTCGATGGATACCCCGGGTATGTTGGAGACGCTTCTGAAGATGGGGGATTTCCTCTCTCCGTCTTTAACGACGACGAGAACGGATACCGGAGTGCGGTATTTCCTGTTCCTCATGGTTCCTCTTCCGGCGCGGATCTTGCGTCCGTTCTTGGCGCGGTCGAGATCGTATCCGATTCCGATCTTCTCGAAGAGTTCGATGACTTCGGAGGTGGAGGACATCTCGTTGAGGGCGTCGTCGATGACGATGGGGAAACTCACGGCGTCGTCGAATTTGTGTCCGCGGGCTTTGACGCAGCATGCGCGTCCGGTAGCCGCCACGGCGGATTTGCGTGCGAGCCTGAGCTCTTTCTTGTTGACTTTCTGTGCCCAGATCTTTTCGGGAACCGGCGGGTGAGCTCTCCTTCCGGATACGTTGTTGGGCGATTCCGTGGCCTTCCTTCCGTCGTGGATCCTCTGGACACGGGCTGTTCCGCGTCCCTTTCCCCATGTGCTGACGGAATGCCTCATTCCGGAGCCGGGCGCAGGACCGTAGGGCTGCCTTCTGTTGGCGGCGGCCGCGAGAACAGCTTTCTTGATCAGGTCGGGCCTGTACGCTGTGTCGAAGACCGCAGGAACTTCCACGGTACCGGAAACGGTTCCGCTGACCGAATAAACATTAGTGGTTGCCATTTACTCATGCCCCCTGTTTGGACTCTGTGGATACGTAAGTAACGTCCAGAGCCTCGGTGCTGGCTTTCGCGGGGACTCTCGTAGCGTCCCTGAATCTGATGAGCCTCTTGGTAGGTCCGGGAACGGATCCGTGAACGAGAACGTACGTGTTCCTGACTTCTCCGTAGTTGAGGAATCCTCCCTTGGGGGTTATTTCCGCACCTGTGTCGCCTATCTTTACAATCTTCTTGTTAAACTCGGTTCTCTGGTGGTATCCCATCTGACCGGATCCGGGAACGGTGGATCTCACGTATCCGGGTCTCTTGGGTCCGAGGTTACCGATTCCGCGGCGGTGCTTGCTGTTCCTGTGGGACAGAAGTTTGACACCCCAGCGTTTCGTGACACCCTGGAATCCTTTTCCTTTGGTAACCGCTATAACGTCGGTGAATGCTCCCTCGGAAATGAAATCCCCGAAGGTGATCTCAGTGCCGAGTATTTTCTTCGCGTAGTCGATCCTTTCGTCGATCTTGCCTCCGCCGATCCTGAGTTCCATCAGGTCGGGGACCTTCTTGGGCACACCGGTGACCATCTTAGGCTGGGTGTAGGCGAGAATACGCACATCTTCTATGTCGAGGCCGTCGTATCTTGCGAAGGACGATTCGTCGTGGTTCTTCGGAACGCTGAGGCGTTTGCCGAGAAGCGAATCGAGATCCTTTGCCCAGACCTCTCCGGCAGTCTTGAGACCCAGAACGCTGCTCTCGTAGAACCTGACCGCCGCTACTTTCATCGGCGGGACTTCCACGACCGTCACGGGAGTCTGGACTTCCAGTCCGGAAGTGGTGCTCTTGGCGCGGTTGTCCACGATGAGCGCGTGAGTCATTCCCGCTTTGTAACCGGCGAATCCCTGGATTTTGGGGGTTCCGCTGATTTCGGGCCACGAATCGAGCCTCGGGGTCTGCGACTGTGCTCTTTTCCTAGGGCCGTATGCCCTAGATCCTCTCTTAGGACGTCTTCTTTGTGGCATATTTTACACATACCTGCGAGGGTTTCTTCGCTAACCTCGCGATTTATCAGACGAACGTCTTAATGCTCCGACCGTGGCGCCGATGATGCCGTCAGAATCCCGAAGGAAGCGGCGAGATGTGGGATGCCGTTATGCATTGCCCGATGCGTCTGGTCGGACACTATTTGGTCCAATCCGTGAGGTGCGTAGAGGCAATTCGTATATAATACTAACCTGAGAAAAAAGCTGTTTCCGGCTGCGCGCGGAGTCAGTATCCAAGCCAGCCGGGATCCGGATCACTCCGGTTTGATCATGAACCTCAGGCAGAACGGTATCTTCGTGCTGTTGGCTTTGTGGAACTCCACGCATTCCATGCAGTTTCCGTGCCTGGGGCATTCCGTGTTCGGGCAGTTGCAGTTCGGATTGAGATCGGCCATGATATCCCTCGCAGGGTGCCTTCCTTGGCTTTCTTCTGCGCTCTCTTCATGCGCGCTTTGGCGTCGAATCCCGTCGCTTTCTCCGCGAACTCGTTGAGTTTGCGCTTGCTGTCGAGAACTTCGCTGTCGGGAATTTCGGAAGGATCGAACTTCCTGTTCGCGGTGGTAATGTCCAGAACGGTTTTGGAGACGATTCTGGCTTCTATTCTCTCCATAACCCCGTACGAGGACACGTAGGTTCCGTTCTCCTCTCTGACGTTGCCGAATACCTGGGACATCAGGCCGGGGAGGCCGTCCCCTTCGATGTTTTTGAACCATCCTTTCTTAATATCAAAATCCGCCATCAGATCACCTTGAGCATGAGTTCGTTGCCGAAATCCCTTTCGACGTCGGCAGGGGTTCCCAGAATCTTCCCGGACTCCATGCAGAGCTTCCATTTCTCTGCGCACCCGCAGCTGACGTTCAGATCCGAGATGTCCTGGCTGAAATTAAAACGTTCTATCGCGTCCAGCGCGGATCTGTCGCACTGCCCGCAGTTGTGGACCCCCCTCTGGGAGCCTCCCCCGGACGGAGAGGATATGACTCTCGCGCTGACTTTTCCCGAAAGCCGTCTGAAAACCTCGAAGAGCGACCATATCCACGGGGGCCTGAACTCTCCTTTCTTCCAAAGACGTTCGACCATGGTCCCGTGCTGGACGTTCAGCGGGTTTACCGATATCTCGTCGGAGAATCCGTCCGCGAACAGGGCGGAGGAGACGGCGTCTTCGATAGCGGCCGATTCGGTCAGGAACGGGGGTTTGAGGAGAAGATACGTGCGCACGCCGATATTGTGCGATTTCAGGAGGGTTCCCGCTCTGCGGATGTCTTCGGGAGCGAATCCTTTGTGAACCGATTTTTCCAGAACTTCCGGATCGGAGCTTTCCAGACCGAGAGCCACGGTGACGTTCGGGGGAAGCTCTTTCACGGTTTCCTCCGTAATGAATTCCGGACGGCTTTCGAACAGAAGGCGGGAGCATCCGGAGAACGTTTCGTACACTTTTTTTCTGAACGGCGCCGGAATCTCGTTGTCATCCAGAAAGCTTCCTGACGTGTAGATTTTGACGAAAGGCTCCCCGGAGTATCTGGAGAGGGCAGTTTCCAGCTGCGATTCCAGATCCTTTTCGGTAACGTTGTTCAGGGACGCTTCGCGGTATCCGCACATGGTGCATCCGCCGTGCCTGACCCAGCAGCATCCGTTCGTGCGCAGGATGACCACCATGGCGCGCACTTTCTGCCCGCCGGCCATATCGTCTTCTTTCCACAGGGCTTCCGGTTCCGACGGGGTTCTTCTGTCTTTCACGGCCGCGGAATGCCGGAAGGCGGTTATAACGTTTAGCCAGAGGAACGCACCGGAAAAGCGTATTTCAGGGCCGATCCGCTCCGGCGACAGCCAGCGCTCCCGATTTTTTCCTGTCAGGCGGCTAATTGAACGTTATAAAGGTTTTTCCCTTGTTAAAAGTGGTCTCTGAAAAGCCGGCATCCGAAGATTTCGGATTTTCCATTCCTAAGATTTCGGATTTTCCATTCCTAAGATTTCGGATTTTCCATTCCTAAGATTTCGGATTAATCACATCTCCGGCGCGGGCTGTTCCCTGCCGGCGTTTCTCTCCTAAAAAATTCCGTTCTCCGCTAAGATCCGGACGCCGGTTTCCAGATGCCCCGCGGGAATCAAAACCGGATCGCTGATCGGGGCGGCGGAAAAACGGGCGGAGCCGCATATCATAACATATTTAATTCCGCCCTTTATAACATTGAGCAGGTAAGCCTCATGGCGAAAAAAATCATTGTAATAGGTTCCGGAGCAGCCGGCATGACCGCCGCCTCTGCCGCGAAGGAACGGAACCCCTCGGCCGAAGTCACTGTTTTTACGGAAGACGAAGACATCGCATACTCCCCCTGCGCCATACCCTGGGCGATCGAGGGGAAGAGCGGATGGAACGAGATCGTGATGCACACCCCCGAATACTACAGGAACGACAGGGGGATAGAAGTCTTCACTAAGACACGCGTCGAGTCCGTCGACGATGCCGCCAAGACCGTCACGGCCGGAGGAAAAACGTATTCCTACGATTCTCTGGTGATCGCGACGGGAGGGAAAGTCTTCGTGCCTCCGATACCCGGCGCCGATCTGAAGAACGTTTTCGTCGTGAGGACCGTGAGGGACGGAAAGAACATCCAGGCCGCGCTCGAAGGAGTTTCCGACGTCGTCATTGGCGGAGCCGGCGTGATCGGCCTCGAGTTAGCCGTCTCCCTCAGGAACATGGGCAAAAAAGTCACCGTCATCGAGATGATGGATCAGGTCATCCCCCGCATCGCGGACAAGGATATGGCGGAAATCGTCAGGAAGCACCTCGAAGACAAGGGAATAGAGTTCGTCATGAAGGCGCCCGTGCAGTCCGTCAACGGCGACGGGAAGGTCAGCAGCGTCACTGCGGCCGGGAAGGAGTATCCCTGCGGCGTGATGATTTTCGCGACCGGAATCCGCGCCAATCTGGATATTCCCAAAGCTCTCGGCTTCGACATCGGCCAGCTGGGCACCGTGATCGTATCGCCCACCCTCCAGCCCTACAGGCGCGGGAGACTGGTTCCCGGCATCTATCTGGCCGGGGATCTGGTGCAGTGCGAATCCGCGGTCATGCCCGGAGCGACGTCCAGCCAGCTCGGATCGTCCGCGGTGAAGCAGGGTCTCGTGGCCGGACGCAACGCCGCCGGATGCCCTCCGTCCGTCTTCGGGCCCGTCGCGAGCCCCTGGGTTAGCGTTATCGGGGATCTGCAGGTAGCCGGAACCGGTCTGTCCGAGGGTCTGGCATCCTGGTACGGGGTTTCCGCCGCCGGAGGAAAGGCTTTCGGATTCACCAGAGCGAGATACTATCCCGGAGGAAAGGAGATGACCGTGAAGGTTCTCGCGGACAGGAGCACCCGCAGGCTCATCGGAGCGCAGATCGTGGCGGGAGAGGAGGCTACCGGGCGCATCGAGTGGCTCACCTCCGCTATAGTCTCCGGAATGACCGCGGACAGCTTCCTCGCTTACGCCGAGAACGCCTATTGCCCGCCCACTTCTATGGTTAGGGATCCCGTGTTTGCGGCCGTCGAGGATCTCTGCAGGAATCTGTGATAATTGATGAAATTCGAAGAATACAAGGAACTATACGGCAGCCTGAAGTCGGTTAAGGACATAAAACGTCTTTCCGGCACGTACGACGAGAGGCTGCTGGACACTCTCTTCACCCAGAAGACCAACAGAGAGGTGAAGAAGAATTACTACCGCGTCAAGAAGAACTCCAGAAGGATGCTCTCGGAGTGGACCAAGGGAAAGTCCATAATGTCCATATCCGAAAAGTACGGGTTCCCCCCGGTTCTCACCGCTATGATGCTGTTCCTGGAGGACGGCGCCTCGAAGAAGGAGTTCTGGAGCTACATTAACGATCCGGATCTCCTGGAAAAGGAGGTCGCCGACGAGATAAGGGAAGCCGTGGAGAACGATATCGTGTATTCTCCGGACGCCAACGTCCGCCAGAAGGAGCGGGGGCTCTGGGGGGAGGATCTCCTTCACCAGTGGCTAGACGGCCAGAAGATCAAATACCGCACGGAGAACGATCTCCGCGGGACCGAGACCGTCAAAACCCCGGACTGCCTTCTGAACGAGCCCGTTTACTACAGAGGGAACAAGATCTGCTGGGTCGAGAGCAAGGCGTCCTTCGGGGACAACGTGGAGTTCAAGATCAACTCGAGAAAGCAGCTCATTCCGTATACGGAGCTCTTCGGGCCCGGCCTGGTGGTTTACTGGGTCGGCTGCCTGGACGATCTGGAGTGCCCCGAGGGCGTTTACGTCTGCGACCGCTCCGTAACGGAGGAGAAGCTCGAGAAGAAGGGAGAGAGGTCCGTTTACTGATTCTCGGAGCGGAGCTCTCCGAGAGTCGCCTCTCTTTCCGCGAACGCGTTGTGCTTGTGGATCGATTCTTCAGATTCGCTGATCACGTCGACGAAGACGTCGTCCGGAAGATCCGGGAACTTTTTGACGAGACGATCCAGAACGCCTCTGACCACGTCTTCCACGAATTTCGTGTTCCTGTGGGCGTTGATGATGACCTGTCCCTCGTCCGGCCTCTTGAGGAGCTCGTACGTGGGCGAGGAGAACGAGTCTTCGATTATGTCGATAAGAATATCCGCTTCCACCGAGACGTCCTCGGGGAGATCCAGAACGACGGAGCACACGTTGCGCTGGTTGTGAGTCATCACCGGAAGATCCGTTTCGTATCCGAGCATCTCCGTCACGGTCTGCTGCCCGCAGGGGCATGCGGTCATTCCCACAGCTTCGACGCCTATTTTTTTCAGAAGAACGCCGTCCCTTTCTATGTGCCCGCCGGCCATAAGCTCGTAGATTTCGAAGGTGGGTTTTCCGAGAGGGGTGACGCTGCCGCGGAAGTATTCGGCCGTGGCGACGACGTCCGCGGTCATGGCATATTCATGGCGCACCAGAAGCTTGCGGCATATATCCGCGGCCATATCCTCCAGCGCGGTCACGGGGGTTCTTATGCTCTCCTCCACGACCTCGTTCAGTACCTCGACGTTTCTGGACATATGGGAGCCTTTCTGTTCGGCGGGGAGGTCTACGCAGATGTCGAAGGAGCAGTAGAGCGTGTTGTTGAGGGTGCCTCCGGCTCCTTCCCTTTTGATTACGACCGGCTTACGCACTCCTTTGACGCCCACCCGCGTCAGTCTGTATCCGGCTTCTCCTCTGCCGTACTGAAGGTCGCATTTCAATGCCATATTTCCGTCATATGCGGGTGTCAGATAAAAAGTTACGTCCGGCCGTCCGGATCCGTATCCGGAGGAAAAAGATTCATACTGATTCCATGTGTCTTCCGGCATCATGTACTGCGGAATAGACGAAGCCGGGAGAGGATCGGTCATGGGGCCGCTGGTGGTGGCGTCCGTTTCGGCGGAGTCGGACGAGGATCTTATCAGAATAGGCGTGAAAGATTCGAAGAAGCTCTCTCCCGCGAGAAGGGAGGCGATGTACTCCGAGATCACGGAATGCGCGGAATGGAGGATCTCCGTCGCGTCCGCGGAGGAGATAGACTCTCTCAGGAAGGAGATGAGCCTGAACGAGATAGAACTGCGCATGTTCTGCAAGGTCGTTCCTCCGGGAGTATCCGGAATCATCGCGGACTGTCCGGACGTGAACGAGGAAAGTTTCACGTCCAGATTCAGATCCGCGCTCGGATCGGACGCGGAGTTTACAGTAAAGCATAAAGCGGATGACACTTACCCCGTCGTGTCCGCGGCGTCCATCATCGCGAAGGTTACTCGCGATCGCATGATGGAGGATATCCGCGGCGAACTGGGGGAAACGGGAAGCGGCTATCCCAGCGACCGCGTGACGATGAATTTCATAGAAAACTGGATCGTTAAGAATAAAAGCGCGCCGCCGCATGTGCGCTGCTCATGGGAGCCCGTGAGGGCCATGCTTTCGAAAAGATCCAACACGAAACTAGATGACTGGTGATCGGTAATGAGCAAAGAACAGATAATCAGGGAACTGATGGAAAAAGTGCACAGAAAGGTAGAGGCGGATCCCGAGCTCAAAAAAGAGCTCATGCCCATAAAGAAGACTCTGAATCTCGATCTGGGGGAGGAGGCTTACTCCGTAAGGCTGGAAAACGCCGAAATGACGGATTTCATAGCGGAGCTGAGGGACGACGCCGACATCACGGTTATAACGACCCCCGAGAACTTCCAGGCCCTGGTGGACGGGACTCTGAAGCCCATGAAAGCCTACCTTCTCAAGAAGATTAAGATCAAGGGCAAACTGGACGATCTCATGAAGCTGAAGAAATTCCTCTGAAGCAGTTAGATTTAAATAAAATACCTACTTTGGGTGATTTACAGCGGGGTGGGGTAGCCAGGATATCCCGTCGGGCTCATAACCCGGAGGCCGGTCGTTCAAATCGACCCCCCGCTACCAGAGTATTTTTTTTGGTTTTATTTCGTTTGAATACGGACGCGTCCGTCAGCGATGCGATCCGGGAAAAGAGATGCGGCGGAACGTTCCCCGCCGCAGAAAAAATCGTTCAAAGGAGATTTCTGGCTTCTTCAGGGGAAATGTCCAGCGCTTTTAGGAGATAACCCAGCGCTTTCTTGGCGAAAGGCGCCCTGTTTTTGGGATCGTCCATGATCTCGCCGTACGCGGCCATGGCAGTGTTGTAGTATTCGATGGCGAACTCGCTGAACAGGGAGGGGGCGAGGGAACTGTCTATCTCCGCCGCTTCGCAGTACGCTTTCTCCGCTTCGTCGAACTTGTTGACCGAGATGCAGAACTGGCCGTAGGACTGGTAGTACTCGACTCTCTCGGGATCCAGCTCCATGGCCTTGTTGTACGCTTCGATGATCTCTTCGTTGGTGATCTTCGCGCCGGTCATTCCGGAAGCGAAATTGCCGCATTCGGCTTTGCAGTACCAGATCTCCGCGTCATCGGGATGTTCCGTCACGAGTTTTTTGAACGTGGAATAAGCTTTCTTGAAGTCTCCTTCATCCATCTGTTTCATTCCGGCCGCTATCTTCTTATCGGTACCTGAATCTGCCATGACACCGTACCTGAAAGGAACATTAAAAACAGTTCGCCCAAGGCTTATAAACCTGAAAACCGGACGATGCTGACAGCACATGCAGAACTGTTTTTCCGTCCGCTCCGGCATACAATTTTATTACAGGATCGGTGTTAAGCGGGCAGGTCTGAGACATGGACAGAGAAACCGTGGAGAGGGTCGCACGCGCGGCGCACATTAAACTGTCGGAATCCGAACTGGAAAAATACAGCAGCGATCTCAATGAGATTCTGACTTACTTCGAACTTCTGGACGAAGCCCCGGATACCGGAAAGACCGGAGTGAACCCGGTCGAGATCGCGGATGTGCTGCGGGACGACGTTCCCCGCTCGGATTTCGATCCGGACGTTCTCCTCAGGGATATGGACACTTATGAGAGATACGTAAGGGGGCCCAGGCTTTTATGACGATGCGGGACGTTCTTTCCTCTTTCAGAGAGATCAATTCGAAATACCACATGTTCCACGCGGTTACCGGAGACGCGGATCCCGGGGACGCCGCGTTCCTGTTCTCGGCCAAGGACAATCTCACTTCCGCGGATATGGAGACCTGCTCCGGTTCCAGGATTCTCGAGGGCTACAGACCTGCCTTCGATGCAGAATCGATTGCCAGAATGCGCGCGGCCGGAGGAAAGCTCATAGGGAAATGCAATATGGATGAATTCGGCTTCGGAACGTTCTCCGTCAATTCCGGGCTGGAGATCCCCCGGAATCCGTACGATCCGGAACGCTCCTGCGGGGGTTCGTCAGGAGGATCGGCATGCGCCGCGGCCGTTTTCGAGGATCATGTTTCTCTGGGAGTCTCCACCGGGGGATCCATATGCTGTCCCGCTTCGTTCTGCGGAATCTACGGGATCGCACCCACCTACGGGCGCGTCTCCAGATACGGGCTCATCGATTACGGGAACTCGCTGGATAAGATCGGCGTTCTCTCGGCCAGGGCCGGAGACATGAGGAAGTATATTCATATGATTTCGGGAAGGGATCCGAAAGATCCGACTTCCTGCGCCCAGCCGGAGCTTAAGGATACCGGCAGGAAGCTTAAATCGGCCGCGGTTCCGAAGGACGGGACGGAGGGTCTTTCCGCGGACGTGAAGGACGCTTTCGACCGGTCTCTGGAAAAACTGAAATCCATGGGGATTGACGTCGAAACGGTGGAAATGCCTTCCCTGAAATACGCCATGCCCGCTTATTACGTTCTCGCGACCTCCGAAGCGTCCACCAATCTGGCCAGATACGTCGGGATGAGGTACGGGCGGCAGAGGGGAGATCTCTCCCTCAGATTCGACGATTATTTCAGTTCGTTCCGTTCCGAATACTTCGGCGAAGAGGCGAAAAGGAGAATTCTCCTCGGAACCTACACGAGAATGGCCGGATTCAGGGACAGGTACTACGCGAAAGCTCTCAGAGTGAGGCAGTCAGTCATCGCCGATTACAAGAGCGTGTTCTCCAGGTTCGACGCGGTCCTGACTCCGACGATGCCCTTTACCGCCCCCAGATTCGGCGAGATCTCCGGAATGTCCGCTCTGGACGCTTACAAGGCGGATTACCTCACGGTGCCGGCCAACCTCGCCGGGACTCCCCATCTCTCGGTTCCGTGCGGATATGACAGAAACGGGATGCCGATCGGAATGCAGTTCGTCGCGGATCACTGGAACGAAGAGGTTCTCTTCGATGCCGCGGAGTCCTGGGAGAAAGGATTCGAAATGGTAAAACCGGAGGTGAAAGTATGAAGATAGGTCTGGAGATACACGTTCAGCTTCCCACGGCTTCCAAGATGTTCTGCTCATGTCCCACCACGGACGCTCCCGCTCCCAACACCCACGTGTGTCCCACGTGCCTCGGGATGCCGGGATCCAGGCCCGTGCTGAACAGGAAAGTTCTGGAATACGGGATCATGCTGGCCAAGATGCTCGGGTGCACCGTGGCGGACACCACCTGGTTCTCAAGAAAAACGTATTTCTATCCGGACATGTCCAAAAGTGTCCAGATAACCCAGTACGACAATCCCGTCGGGGAGGGCGGGGTATACTATCTGGACAGCGGGAAGCCGATAAGAATCACCCGCATACACGTGGAAGAGGATCCCGGGAAGACGAAGAGAGTCGGCGATCTGTCTTCGCTGATAGATTACAACAGATCCGGAATACCCCTCGCGGAGATCGTCACCGAGCCCGATCTGTCCACTCCCGCCGAGGCCAGATCCTTCCTGGGCCAGCTTATCGAGGATATCAGGTATGTCATAGATCTTCCGGGAGACGGGGAGAGGAGCATACGCTGCGACTGCAACATCTCCGTAGGAAAGGAGCGGTGCGAGGTCAAGAACGTCACCGGCCTGAAGAACGTGGAGAGGGCGCTGACCTTCGAAGTCGTGAGGCAGACCAAGATTCTTAAAGCCGGAGGAAAGATCGAAAGGGAGACCAGAAGGTTCGACGAAGAGCGCGGAGTAACGGTTTCCGTCAGGAAAAAAGAGTTCGAAGCCGATTACGGATACATAGACGAGCCGGATCTGGGCATTTTCCATCTGAAAGAGATGTCCGATCGGATAAAGATCAAGGAGAGCCCCCAGAAGATGGCCGTAAGGATATCCGCGGAATACGGAATCGACAAGAAGATGGCCAGACAGTTGATCTCCACTTCCGCGGATCTCGCCTCGCTGTTCGAATCCGCGGCCCGGGAGTTCGGAACGAAGGACGCCGTGAAGTGGATCGCAGGTCCGGTATCTTCCAACTGGAAGACGATGGAGTCTCTGGGCATATCTCCGGAGGGAATAGTTCCCATAGTCAGGGAGCACTGCGGCGGGAAGATAACGGACACCGAGTGCGGAATCAGGCTTAAATCCTATATGACCGGGAAGGAGCCGGAGGAGATCGCCGGGAGCTCCGGAGATCTAGACAAGATCATCGCCGGTTACCTGGACTCCAACCCCTCCGTGGTCTCCGATTACGCCAAAAACCCGAAGGCGGCCAACAAAGCGATCGGAGCCGTCATGAAGCAGAGCGGCGGAAAGTACCAGTCCTCCGAGGTCGTGGAAGCGGTGAAGAGGATTATAGAGTCGAGGATGTGAGAGAACGGAACTGGAAGACGTCATAAAAAACAGATATTCCGTGAGGAAATACAGCAGCAGGCCGGTGGAGAACTGGAAACTCGAGGCCGTTCTGGAGGCGGGAAGGCTGGCGCCCACCGGGTGCGACTCCCAGTGCCAGAGAATATACGTGATCAGAACGGAAGATTCTCTGAGAAAGATTCGCGGATGCTGCCGCATGGCGTTCGACGCGCCTGTAGTGCTGCTGATCTTCGCTGATCTTTCGGAATCCTGGACCCATCCGGCCACCGGAAGAAACGTGGGCGAGACCGATACCGCGATTGTCACGGATCATATGATGCTCCGCGCGGCGGACCTCGGTCTGGGAACCTGCTGGGTGGGCTATTTCGAGCCGGAGCCCATACGCGAAGCGTTCGGAATCCCGGATTCCCTCACGCTGATGCATATTCTTCCGCTGGGATATCCGGCGGATTCCAGCGTTCCGTCCGGAATGCATTTTAAAAGGAAGCCGTTGGAAGATCTCGTCAAGTATCTCTGAGAAACTATTCGCGTTCCGCGGAGCACGGATCCGGTTAATCCGTTTCCGGAGGCTCTGCGGATTCCGTGAATTTTTATCTGAAAATAAACCGGAAAAAACCGGCAGCGGGACCCTCCCGCCGCCGCAATCATTCGGAATCGGTTTCTTCGAAGTCTCCGAGATCCAAATCCCCGGACAGGGAGATGATCTGGAGCTCTTCCAGTTTGGATTCGTCCACGGGAGACGGCGATCCGTCGAGAAGGGATACCGCCCTCTTGTTCTTCGGGAACGCTATCACGTCTCTGATGGAGTCTTTTCCCAGAAGGATGGAGCACAGTCTGTCCACTCCGATGGCGATTCCTCCGTGGGGGGGCGCTCCGTAGCTGAGCATCTCCACGAAGTATCCGAAGTTCCTCTCGATCCTCTCGTCGTCCAGCCCGAGCTTGTGAAACACTTCTTTCTGGACTTCGGCGTTGTGGATACGCAGGGATCCGGATCCCAGCTCGTTTCCGTTCAGGCACAGATCGAAGCACGCTCCCCCGACCTTTTCATCGGAGGGATCGCCCTCGGGAAGAACGAACGGATGGTGGAACGCGTCGCATTTTCCGGATACCGGATCTATTTCGTACATGGGGCACTGGTCCATCCAGAAGAACTGGAACGTGCCCTCGGGAACGAGCCCGAGATCCTCCGCGATCTTCTTCCTGAGGATGCCTCCTCCCTCGTACGCCGATTTCCAGGGGCCCGCGATGATGAAAAGGAGATCCCCCTCCCCGGCGCCCATGGTCTTCTTTATGTTTTCCAGGATTTCGGGAGTGAAATACTTCACGATGTTGCTTTCCAGCTTCCCGTCCTTGCATCTCATCCAGGTGAGTCCGCCGAGCCCGGCTTTCTTCGCGTAATGGATGTAGCGGTCCACCTCGTTCCTTCCGACCTTCGGGCCGGCGAACTCCGCTTTCAGGTTAAGTCCTGCTACGATCCCTCCCTCGGAGAGAATGTTCTGGAATATCTTGTACGGCGCATCCTTGACCACTTCGGTCAGAGAGACGAACTCCAGCCCGTATCTCATATCGGGCTTGTCGGATCCGAATCTCTCCATAGCCTCCCTGTATCCGATATGGGGGAAAGGAGTCTGCAGATCCTCTCCGTACAGTCCTTTCCATACGTAGTGCACCAGCCCCTCCAT
>JAEEKU010000121.1 GCA_016282555.1 Methanomassiliicoccaceae archaeon | reverse complement strand
CTATCCATCAGACCCACATCGGCGGACACTACTTAATTATTCCTTTATTGCGGGAGTAAACTCCAGTTTTTCGGTTTGTTTATGAACGCAGGCCGGGCAGGAACAGATGCCGGTGTGAAACGGCGGTATTCCGTCAACGGCGGCATAACGCGGGGCTCGCCATATGCGAAAAGGAACGAAACATCCGATATGGAGCATTTATCCCGCAGAATTCCCTCCGGGGAGAAAAACCAATTAAATATGTTTATTATAATACCGCAACAACTGTAACTGTGGAACATTCGGGTTCCTTCCGCGGGGTGTGTCGTGTATCTTAAGCAGGTAGAACTGGAGAATTTCAAATCTTTCGGAGGAAAACTCGTAGTTCCCTTTATGGAAGGATACACCGCCGTCACGGGCCCCAACGGCTCCGGGAAATCCAATATTACCGACGCTATTCTTTTTGTTCTCGGACCTAAAAGTTCCAAAGCGGTCCGCGCCGGGAAGCTCACGGATCTGATCTTCGACGGCGGGAAATCGAAAAACAAAGCGTCATTCACGAGAGTGTCTCTGGTCTTCGACAACAAAGACCGTCTAATGCCCTGGGACGACGACACGGTCAGACTTACCCGCTTCGTGAAGCTTTCGGAAAACGGAACCGATTACAGTTCTTACTTTTACGTGAACGATCGCAAATCGTCCATGACCGAATTCGACAGCCTTCTTCTTAAAGCGAGGATCTCCGCTGACGGATATAACCTGGTGCAGCAGGGGGACGTTACGCGCATCGTGCAGATGGGGGCTATCGAGCGCCGCCGCATACTGGACGGCATTTCCGGCATAGCCAGTTTCGACGCCGACATCGACCGCGCCAAGGGCGAGCGCTCCGAAGCGATCCTCAATCTGAACCAGATTTCCATAATCACCGAAGAGGTTTTCAAGGAGATGGAGCGCCTCGACAAAGAGCGCGTTGATGCGGAAAATTATCTGAAAGCGAAGGAAGGACTGGATCTTGCAAACGCGCAGCTGGTCGTCCGCAGGCTTCAGATCGAGGAATCCAAGCTGAATACTCTCAGGGACGGGCTGGACAGGATCACTTCGGAGATCGGGGAGGATAACCGGAGACGCTCCGAAGCGGAGAGCTCCATCATCGAGAAGGAAGCGGAGATACGCAGCACGGAAGCCGATATAGCATCGAAAATCGGTCCGGAATACGCTTCCATGAAGGCGAAGATAAACGCCGCCAAAGTCGAAATCGCCACCAGCCGCAACGAGAAAGAATCAGCCGAAGACGATCTGGAAGTGCAGTCCGGTTTCAAGGAAACCTACGAGAACAACATCGCGTCCAACAGCGAGAGGGCGGAGTCCCTGAAGCAGTCGGTTTCCTCCCTCTCCGCGGAACTGGCCTCTCTCGAAGAGGAAAAAGCGGATGCGGAAAAAGAGGAGGCGGGCATTTCCGAAAAGATTTCTTCCGCCGGAGGGGAGCACAAGCAGCTGCAGGAGAAGCTCGAGGCCGCGGACGCCCGTTTCGAAAAGCTTTCGGGAGAATTCCGCCGGCTCTCCGCAGAACTGGCCAGGGCCGAATCCGAAGAGGAGGAAGCCGGCAACGCGGCCGCCATCCAGTCCGAGAAGTCGCAGAATCTGGATTTCGAAATCAAAGACGCCAGATGGAATCTGTCCCAGATGCAGGCTGAATCCGGTCCGGATCTGGATTCCATCCAGAACCGCATGGCCCAGGTGAAGAGCAGGGAAGCGGAGCTGGAGAGGCGGCACAAGGAGCTCTCCGACATCTACCGCAGGAAGGAGATCGAGTACAACAACATCCAGGTGGAGAAGCGCGCGTCCGAGAAGGCTAACCGCGGGAGCATGGCCGTCGAGGCTATCCTCTCCCTGAGGAACAGAGGGGAGATGAAGGGGATCCACGGAACCGTCCAGGAGCTGGCATCCGTCGACAAAGAATACGAGACCGCCCTCTCGGTGGCCGCCGGCGGAAAGATGCAGGCGGTGGTCGTGGACGACGATCAGGTCGCCGCGGACGCTATCAATTATCTCAAGAAAGAGCGCCTCGGCCGCGTCACGTTCCTTCCTCTGACCAAGATGATGCCCGGAAGACCGAGAGCCAAAGCCGCATTCAGCCTGAAGGAAGCAATTGATTACGCCATCAATCTGATCAGTTTCGACAAGATATACTACAACGTTTTCTGGTATGTTCTCTCCGACACTCTCGTCGTCAAGGATATGGACACCGCCCGCCGCATAATGGGCGGAATAAGGATCGTGACCGTCCAGGGGGAGCTTATCGAGTCGTCCGGAGCCATGGTCGGAGGAACCGTGAGTTCCCAGAACCTTCTGAAATTCGGCGCCGCTTCGGAGAACAAACTCGCCGAGGCGGGGGAGAGCATGAGGAAGGCCAAGGAGGCGCTCGATGCCGTCGCGGAGGAGCTCAGGCAGACCAGAGACGCCTTCCGCAGCCTCGGAGACGAGCTCAGGATAGCCAGCTCTTCCGGGAGAGAGGTAAGGGACCGCATCGCCGAGGCCAAAGGCCGCATATCCGAGCTGGAGCGCTCCAAATCGGAGGTTTCCGCCCAGCTGAAAGCCTGCAGGGACAGGTATTCCGAGGCTCAGCGCAGGCTCGGGGAGGTTAAAAGCAGTTACGAATCCGCCGAATCGGAGATTAACGCTCTGACGGAGGAAAGGAACGCCGTCAAGGCCCGCATCGCGGAGATCGCTCCAGCCGGGCTTCAGGCGGAGATGCAGATCATACGCGACAAGATCTACTCGATATCCGGCAGAATCACGGATCTGAAGCTGGAAATCGGGACGATGAAGACCGAGACGGAGGGTCTGGCCAAGCAGAACGAGTCCTACGCCGAGCAGCTGAAGTCCGTCAGCAGAATGATCGAGGACGATCGCGCCACCATCGGGAAATGCGACGAGAACATCGCCCGCGTCACCATCGATCTCAACGCTCTCCAGAGGATAGAATCGGAGATGGAAGACCGTATTTCCGATTTGAAGACAAAGAAGGAGTCTCTCTCCGAAGCGAAATCCGCTCTGGAGGCGGAAGTCCGCGAGATTTCCAAGAAGATCGAGACGAAAGCCTCCCTCAGGGAGAGCTACCGCGCCCAGATGATCCAGGCCGAGGAGAACGTCAGAGAGTACAAGACCGCCGCGGAGGCGATAACCATCGAAGTCGGGGACGTTCCGTCCGAAGAGGAGATCAGACGCAGGATAAAGAACTGCGAGCGCGCCATCTCCGATCTGGGCAACGTGAACCTCCGCTCCATTGAGGAGTACGGTATCAAGAAAGCGCGCTACGATTCCCTCATGTCGGACACCGCCCTGCTCAACAAACGCATTTCGGAGCTCAACTCGCTCATGGACGATCTGTCTGCGAAGAAGAAAGGCCTGTTCATGAGGTCTTACGACGCTGTCAACGCGAATTTCAAAGCGATTTATTCCCAGCTCTCCGGAGGGGGAGAGGCGTTCATGGGCCTGGACAGCGAAGATGATCCCTTTTCGGGCGGGCTCATGATCAACGCCAAGCCCAGAAACGGAAAGCTGCTGAGGCTGGAGTCCCTCTCCGGAGGGGAGAAATCTCTCACCGCGCTCTCGTTCATATTCGCGATACAGGAGTACCAGCCCTCCCCGTTCTACGTTCTGGACGAGGTCGATATGTTCCTGGACTCCGTCAACGCGGAGATGGTCGCGAAGAGGGTCAGGGAGAGCTCGGCCAAAGCCCAGTTCATCCAGGTCTCCCTCAGGAAAGTCACTCTGGCTCTTGCCGATCACCTGATAGGGGTAACGAGGCCGCCCACGGGCATAAGCAAGGTGATCATGCAGCCGGATATAGCGGAAGTCTCCAGATACGAGGAGGAGGCCCTCCGCAGGCAGAAGGAGAGCGGATGATGTCCGGAATCGAAGACCTCGAACAGCATCTTCTTTTCCACAAATCCATAGCGGACGACGAGGAGACTTACCGCAAGATAGAGAGTTACATGGAAATCCTTTCCCAGACCGGATCGGGAGAGAAGCTCTCCGATCCCGTGGATGAGTCCATCCGCTCGGTGTTCAGTCTGGTTCTGGAAAAGGGACTGGATCCCTGGGAGATAGATCTCTCCGAATTCGCGAAGCTGTATTCCGACAAGGTCCGTCTCGGGGATTTCGATATGATCGTCGCGGGAAAGCTTCTTTTCATGGCGTGGAAGATTCTCAAACTCCAGTCGGATTCCGCCCGCGAGAGGTCGGAGCCCCCGCCTGAACCGGAGTACGAGCCGGAAGACGAGCCTTATTACGAGGAATACGAGCCTCTGCCGGTCCCGGACGTCGATTTCAAGGGCGCTTTCCGCAGGGAGCCCGTGCGTCCCGTGACCGTCCTGGAACTGATAGACGCGTTCGAGGACGTCAGAAAGGAGATGGAGATTTTCAAAGAGAGGG
>JAEEKU010000120.1 GCA_016282555.1 Methanomassiliicoccaceae archaeon | reverse complement strand
GTGATAAAGTTACGCTTAAAACCTGCGAACATATTTTATAAACCGGTGCCGTCGCCCGGACGTGAACAGATACCTGCAATTGTTCAGACCGGGCAACGCGGTGATGGGAATTGTAGGCGTGACTGTAGCGTCCTTCATGGCTTCCGGAACCGGAATAGCCGACAAATGGATCAATCTTCTGATTTCAGCGCTGATCGTTTTCATGTTCATAGCGGGAGGCAACTCGCTCAACGACAGCATCGATGCCGAAATCGACAAGACCGCTCATCCGGAGCGTCCGATACCCTCCGGCAGAATGACCGTCGCGGAAGCGAGACGCGCCGGATACATTTTGCTGGCCGGATCCGTTCTGGCTTCATTCCTTACGCTGGATCCGGTATGCATAGCGATAGTGGCGATCGCGTGCGCCCTCATGCTCGCATACGAGCTCCGCCTCAAACAGAGAGGATTCGTCGGAAACCTGACGATAGCGGCTCTCACCGGAATGACTTTCCTTATGGGAGGAGCCGTGGTCGGAAACGCGGAAGGAAATGCGATCGTATCCCTCATGGCTATGCTGGTCTCGGTCGGGAGAGAAATCTCCAAGGACATGGAGGACATGGAGAGCGACGAGGGCAGAAGCACCCTTCCCATGAAAATCGGCCTGAAGAGATCCGCTGCCGTGGCGGCGGTGTTTTTCGTGGCGGGCCCGGCCCTCAGCATCGTCCCGATGATTCTGTCAACCTACGGGCATCTGTACTATCTCGTGATTATAGCCGATCTGATGTTTGTTTACTGCGCGTATGCGGTCTTTAAGGATTCCCACAAGGCCCAGAGCATCGCGAAGAAAGCGATGGCCGTAGCACTTGTGGCGTTCATCCTGGGAGTCGCGTTCCCTACGCTTTGAAATCCGGCCAATAATAAAAAGTATTAAATAGTATGATATGTTCTCCGGTATTGGTAAGACGGCCATAGCGGCGGGGCAACACCCGGTCCCATCCCGAACCCGGAAGTAAAGTCCGCCCGCGTACCTGTCTGTACTGTATTGCGCGAGCATACGGGAACTCAGGCACGCTGTCTACCGCTTCTCTATTCATTTCATTTCCAAGACCAAGATACGTCTCGATTTTTAACGATTTATGCAAAGTGAATGACATATTTCTCCGGTTTGCACCCGAAAGCAGAAAAAAGAGATCCGGAGGAACGAGAGCGGTCGTGCGGCTGAACCCGTTCGGAGATTCTGAGGATCTGTCGACGATCCTGAACCCCTAATCATCGTAGTACGTAACCTGATGATTTTGCGGTCCGCGCATACGATGTGGCATCCGGCCGGAGGCAGCATATCGAATGAGTATCATCACCACGTCCATGAGGCAGCCGTCCATCTTGTCAGCGACAGAATCGTCCTTGGCAAGCTAGCCTAAAGATATGAAGAGACCCTGCCGTTGTGCAGATCCATTCTCTAACGCAGATAATCCAAAACTTTAGGCTCTTCGTAATCGTCAAGGAGTCCGGACAGGCGCAAGACCGCCCCGCGGGCCCAGCGACGCGGTCGCGAGCGTAAGAATGCCGAGGTCGCTCAGCGATGATCTCAGCGCCTTAACAGGCGTACGAGGAGACAAAGTACTCAATCCTCCTGCGCATAATCTGGAGTGCATCGACTCCCGCCAGGACGACGCAGAGAAGGGAAAGTGAAAAGTGAACCATTACCGCTCCGAGGGATGGAACAAGGAGGCCGCTGGTGGCTGCCAGGCGGAAAAAGAATGAAAAACGGGCAGAGCCCCTTCACTACGGGCCCGTTACCCATATTACTCGACGGTGACGCGGCACACTGCGGCGTAGAATTCGAACGACGCCGTCGGGTCACACTTGCCTGCATTGTGCGCGACCGCGGTGACCGTCCCCGTTGAGGAGTCCGCCGACGCCTCGCACACCGAATGGTCGGACGAGAACCACTGGACCTTGGAGAACAAGTGGAGATGCTCGGAGGAGATGCCGATGGACTTCGATTCCCCGGGCGCAAGACAAGAAACGTCTCCAATGCCGGTAAGGCTCCCGGAACGGACGCCCCCGGCACTCCCTCGGGAGGTATGATCATCAGATGGCATTCTGCGGACAAACCGCTGACCGTTACCTCCATAATAAAAGAGCCCGTCCAATCGCGGGGCGGCGTTATTGTCACCGGCATAGTTCTAGGATCGGATCCGATATCGACTTCGTAACTGAATCCTTCAGGAAGTGATATTCTGTATTTCTCGAGGGGCATATTGGTAACGTGTACGGTAATCGTGAAAACTTCCCCGCGAGTTATGACTGTTCTGTCAGTACTCACCCGTATCGATTTGTTGTTCCCGTATGGTCCGTCCTCCGGTTCGATGGGGTTTACCTGCTCGTTCTCCGGGCCGTCGAGTCCCGGTGGGTATCCCGACGGGGGCTCCCTGCCGTCTTCCGTCCCTCCACCGTAGATGGCCAGCACCGCTCCGGCAGCGACGATCATGGCCATAGCGACCAGGATCGGTATCATGCTCTTGTCCATGGATGCGGATCGCGATGCGGGGTTAAATCGTTTTTTGACGGCGGGCCTCGCCTATCAATGCTCGGGGCCTCGAAGGAAACCCTCCTGTCCCACACGTACCCTGAAGCATCCCCTCCTCATGCGGAATCCGCAGCCTATCTTGTTCGGATGCATCAATAGTCGGCCAGTGCGGGAACGCCGTGTCTCGGCCTCAAACGATCCCCGCCCTCTCAGCGCACTCGTACCAAGGTAAACCCGAAATCCGGCTCCGGGATGACGAGGATTCTCCCCGTTGTATAGTTTTTCTCAACTTCCTCTCGTCCTAACAGCCTAATTACCTAACAGAAAAAGAGAACACATCCACGTGAAGGTTATTCATATCAAATAATTTTATTGAAAATTCAATATATTTCCGCAGGATCTGAATATCTTTCTCTATCTACAAAATTATTGGTAGATTATTTCTCCGGAAAAACCGCTCAATCCTTTTTCCGGATCCTGTCCAGTTTTTTTTCAATAACGCAGTTTTCCACAAATCCGGACCCTTTATTCATTATTAACTTTATAATCAGATATTATTAATTACAGGAAAAACTGTAGATCATCCGGAAAAATTATTGGCTCCGGAAAAAAGAATACTGGCTTATGATAAGTGCGGACCTGTCGGGATTCGAACCCGAGTCCGAGGCTCCGGAAACCCCCATGCTATCCAGGCTATACTACAGGTCCAGAAGGTAAAAGGTTTAGAGGAAAGACTCAGTTCTTGCTGAACTCGGTGTATCCGCAGCGTCCGCATGCTTTGCGGTCTTTGTGGGTAGCCATGAAGACTCCGGGACCGCATTTGGGACAGACGGGCTTCGTCCTTACGATCTTGCCGCCTTCGACCTTGTATGCGTCTTTTTTGCTGACTGCTTTCTTCTTAGCCGGTGCTTTGCCTGCCATGAAACTCACTCCTCCTTGGGCGCATCGGCTTTGGGGGCTTCGATGCCGTTCCTCTTGAGGAGGTACTCGCGATCGTATTTCAGAGCGGCGTCGCTGTCGTCGTAGACCTTGGCGTATCCCTTGGAGAGACCCCTTCCGTAAACGGATTCGATATGATCGACTACGACGCAGTTCCTCTTCGATTTGGTCTGTTTGGCGACCTCTTCGGCAACCGCGTTCCTTCCGGGGGTAGACTCTCCGTCGTGGGAGACGGTGAACTCGACTTCTTTTCTCTTCAGGAGAGGGTTGTCCCTCTGGCTGGTTATTTCCATTTTCATTCTTTTTCCTCCATTCTAGCAACCATTCCGGCGGCCTTCATTTGGATGTACTCATCCGTGGTAACGAGCATCATGCCTCTTCCGGGCCAGCCGTAGACGATATCCGTTCCCGGGCGGGAGTATATGATGCACGGCAGCAATGCCAGATCCTCCTCTCCCTCGACGGATATCAGCCCGTGTCCGGACCCTTCGATGCTCCTGCGGACGGCCCCGGCCAGTTCGGCCGTGATCATTCCCGCGGGGTTGGACACCGTATCCCTGGGCTCGTTCTCCACGAGCTCCGCGAACGCGGTCATCCTGCGGCGTTCGGTATTCCCGTCGTATATTGACAGGAACGGCCTCACGCCGTGCTTTCTGAACGTCAGGGATACCACGTCCCCGACCGTGATCAAAGCGTTTCCGAGAGACTCTATCTCAGATTCCCTCAGCTCCTTTCCAAGAGGTTCCTTGAACGCCTGCCTCTGGGAGGCGGGAAGTACCAGATCTCTCTCGAACATGAGTGTCAGCGGACTTTGAGGGCGTATTTTCCGTTCTTGGATATGCCCATCGTCTTGGCGATTTCCGATTTCTCGAAATCGACCACGGCCAGATAGCCCTGCCAGTCCTTGGTCAGCTGTCCCCTGCACTGGGGGCACTCGGTGAGGCTGACTTTGGCGGCCTTCAGCGCCTCGGAGTCCGTAAGCATTTTGCAGTTCCTGCATGCTAGGAGATTCTTGACGTCGGTCATCTCAATCGTCCTCTTTCGAACTCTTTTTCTTGTTGTCCTCGTCCAGCCACTGGAGTTTTCCCAGGCCGATCTGGCGCATCGTAAGGCCGATCTTGCTGTCTTGAGGACTTTTCTCGTTCAGATCCACGCTGACGATCCTGGCCCTGACCACGTCCCCTACGGCCAGATACCTTCCGGACTCCTTGCCTACCAGACGCTGGTTGGCCTCGTCGATGTCCACGCGGTCGTCCATGACCTGGCTCACGTGAAGGAGCCCGTCCAGAGGCCCGAATCTCACGAAAGCTCCGAATTTTACGATCTCCACCACGTTTCCTTCGATAACCTCGTCGTTCACGGGTTTGAAAACGAGCTGATCGAATTTCACGGCCTGGTGCACGCCTCCGTTTCCGTGCACTATGCGGCCGGGACCGACTTTTCTGACGTTCTGGATCAGAACCGTAAAGGACTTGTCTTCGCCCAGTCTCCCGCCGTAGGTCTCCCAAGTCAGGTTATCGACAATGCTGTCGAGATCCTCTCCCAGTTCGGAAGGCGGGATACAGATGAGCCTTTCCACATCGTTGATCATGGTATACATAACTAGTCCTCCTGTCCGGCTATGAGCACTTCATATTTAAACTATGAAGAACGGATCACATATCCGGGAATTTCTCGGAATATCTCTTCACGCATACGGAGATCATTTCCCTGGCCGCCTCGGGCCCGAGCATTTCCTTAGCCTCGGTGACTTTCCCTTCGAGCGCTTTGTAGACGGTGAAGAAATGCCTGATCTCCTCCGTGAGATGCTTAGGGAGCTGGGAGATGTCGTCGAAATCTTTGAAATGGCGGTCTTTAAGGGGAACGGCGATGACCTTGTCGTCCTGATCCCCGCTGTCGATCATCTTGAGAAGCCCGATAGGCTTGCAGTCGGCCAGACAGTTGGGGAGCAGAGTCTCGGAGCAGAGGAGGAGAACGTCGAGGGGATCTCCGTCGAAGGCGTACGTTCTGGGAATGAATCCGTAGTTCCAGGGATATTCGGTGGAAGTGGAGAGGATTCTGTCCAGAGCGAGCATTCCGGTCTCTTCGTCGATCTCGTACTTGACTTTGCTTCCCTTGGGAATCTCGATCACGGCAGTGAATTTTTCGGGAGTGACCCGGTCTTTGGATAACTCGTGCATTATCATAGCGATACCGGAACCCGGTACGCCTGTTCGGTATTTTACTTATACGCAGAGAGACGCGGGATTCCGTCCTCTCCCAGATACCCGGTGCCGAGAGTCCGGACCGGATTCAGCACCGGAATGCCGGACGCCCTGGACGCGCAGTCCGCTCCTATGCTGCAGCACAAAGCCAATATCACGTCGGTTCCCGGCAGATCCGACAACGTCCCGGCGGCCTTGGACATGAAGCAGGCGGCGGAAACCGCTCCGACGCCCGTGACGCGCACTCCCTTTCCGGCCAGGTAATCCGCGGTCTCCTCCGCGATCTCTCTTCCCCCCGCGCCGCAGAATCTCGCGCACGTGCTGCACGTCCATATAAAGACCCCTTTTCCTTTGAGATCGCCGAGAAAAAACTCCGGAGAATCCGGAGGAAGCATCACCATCATCGCCGTCCGGATATGAATTATTAATATTTCCGGCTTCCCACAACGTATTTTTACTGAATGATTATTGCGGGCGGTAAGGTAACATCATGAGCAGCGAACTTGAGCTTATTCCTGTAGAAGATATCAAGGTGACCAAGGGAATGACGGTCGATCAGCTTCTGAAGGCCATGGGCCGCGCGGGAGGATTCACCGCCCAGAAACTCGCCGACGCCACGGATATCGCCGAAAAGATGATCCGCAAAGAGGGATGCCTTAAGATTCTCTCCTTCCCGGCATGCATAAACGCCACCGGAACCCACGGCGTCATCGTGGATATGGTGAAGAACCATATGGTGGATCTGATAATCACGACCTGCGGAACTCTGGATCACGACATCTCCAGGACTTACGAGGATTACTTCAAAGGAGATTTCATGATGGACGACGCCAAACTCAGGGAGGAATACTCGATCTCCAGGCTGGGAAACGTTCTCGTCCCGGACGAATGCTACGGAGAGGTCCTCGAGGGAGAGATACTCCCGATGTTCGACGAGATCTTCGAGGGAAAAGATTCCATGACCACCCATGAGATCATCTGGGAAGTCGGAAAGAGAATGAACAGCGAGGATTCCCTGATGTACCAGTGCTGGAAGAACAAAATTCCGATCGTGGTACCCGGAATCACCGACGGATCCTTCGGATGCCAGCTGTGGATGTACTACCAGACGCACAGGAAATTCAGGATCGATCTGTTCGGCGACGAGCAGCTTCTGTCCGAAATGACCAACCATGCGGAAACCACCGGTGCCCTTATGATAGGAGGAGGAATCTCCAAGCACCACGTGATCTGGTGGAACCAGTTCCGCGGAGGACTGGATTACGCGGTATACCTGACGACCGCCGAGGAATACGACGGATCCCTCTCGGGTGCCAGGCTCAGAGAGGCCGTTTCCTGGGGAAAGGTCAAAGCGGACGCGAAGAAGATGACCGTCGAAGGCGACGCGACCATAACGCTTCCCTTAATATACGCGGGACTCGTTGAAAGACTGCTCTGAGCGGGAAGGCGGGAAAGAGATGGCTGACAGAATACTTATTCTTCCGGGCGACGGCGCGGGACCCTCCGTGCTCGGTTCCGTGCGCGAAATAATCAGCGTCTGCTCGGAAGGCCTGGAATTCGTCGAGGGCTCTGTCGGCAGATCGGCTTACGAGGAGACGGGCTCTTTCCTTCCGCACGAAACCATCGGGCTCACGGAGGAATGCCAGGCCATCCTCTGCGGCCCGATCGATCTCGCCTCCGCGGCGGGAAAAGTCAAAGATCCGATCGTAACCCTGAGGATGAAAATGGATCTTTACGCCATGTGCAAACATTTCCGCACTCTTGCAGATGATCTCGGAAAACCGGACGTGGACACCATGCTGTGGTTCTGCAGCCCCGTCCCGGGCAGAGACGTCGTGGAGACCGAGGAGCTGGACGGGTTCACTCTTACCAAATACGTAAGAAAATCGTCGTACACCAGAATGATGATCCGCGCCATGAACTGCTCCGAAAAGGAGCACAGGAAAAACGTGGAATGCATCACGAGCTCCGTCTTCCCGGAGTCCAGCGCCATGTTCGCCGAATGCTTCAGGGACGTTTTCGGCACCGGCTATTTCGATATGAGCGAAGAGGAAACGGAAAGATGGGCCGCGTTCGCGGTGAGAAAAACCCGCAGCCGCGGCACGGTCATCTGCGCGGATCTCTTCGGAAGAACCGCGGGAGGCATTCTCGCCGGGCTCACCGGCGGAAACCACCTTTCGCCCAACACTTATTTCGGAGACTCCGTGTTTTTATCCGAAACGGGAATGATCGGAGCCAAAGATCCGGAATACGCGAATCCGACCTCGGCTGTCATCGGGGGATGCATAGCGCTGTCCGATCTCGGACGCGTTCAGGAGTCCGAGAGCATTATCGACGCTTTGTGCAAAACTTACCGTGCGGGAGAGAGAACTCCGGATACGGGCGGAAATCTGACTTTGGAAGAGTTTACGGACAGGATCATCCGGCGCCTCCGAGGCTTTCTTTAAGAAATCTTATCAATTCCGATATGCATTGCCTTTCATGGAAGATGCGGGACACAGGAGCTGCGTAGAGGCCGCCTTAAACTTCGAAACCGGCGAAAGAGTGCCGATCAATAACTTCGCGTTAGCGACCGCGGCGCACAGCGCGGGATATTCCGTGGAGGCGGCCAGATGGGATCCCGGAATATCTTCGAGAGTTTCTGTCGATTATTCGCTGAAAACCCTGTCCGATTTCGTAAAGCCGATTCTGGATTCCCAGGTTCCGTTTCTGGATCTGGGAATGAAAGTGGATTTTCCGGAAAACGATTACGGACGCGTCCCGAAATCCATAATAAAAACGGCCGGAGACATAGAAGAGCTGGAGCTGTTCGATCCCTACGATCCGAAAACATGCCCGAATTACACCAGAGTATTCACCGAAAGCATCAGAAAGACGGCTGAGATTCTCCCGGAGGATCTCCACATATGCGGACTCTCATGGGGACCTATCACCACCGCCGGATATCTCATGGGCGTCGAGAACATGCTTATGGCCACGTTCACCGATCCGGATCTGGTCAAATCCCTTACTAAGAAAGCATCCGGACTGGTTTCCTCGATGCAGAGATGCATGATCGATTCCGGCTCCACGGTCATGTGGATGGCGGACCCGACGTCTTCGGAGGATATCATACCGCCGGACATGTTCTCCGAGTACTCCAAACCGTATATCAGGGAGGTAGTCAGAGACGTCAGGGCGATGGACAAAACGGTTCCGGCTTTCGTCCATATCTGCGGAAACACCCTCGATACGATGGAGCAGTTCCCGGAAATCGGAGCGGACTGCCTGAGCTACGATCACGCGGTGAATACGGAAAAAGCTCTTCGCAAATCCAGAGGAAAATTCACTCTGATGGGTAATATCGATCCTGTCAACCAGATAATGATGGGCACCCCGGAGTCCGTAATGTCCGAAAGCAGAAAGCTGCTGGAAACCGCGGACGGCAGGGGAGGATTCATCCTCGCGCCCGGATGCGAGACGCCGATCACCAGTCCGGACGAGAACGTGCTGGCTATGGGAAAAGCGGTACGCGGATGGTCCCGTAAAAGTTAACTTTAAATATATGACACCTATACGATGGTTGCAACGCAAGGGTAGTCAAGCATGGCCAACGACGCAAGGTTGAGGGCCTTGTCCTTAGTGGTCCGTGGGTTCAAATCCCATCCCTTGCACCCATTTTTTAACATCGGAGCGGGTTTTCGGGGATCTCGTAATTTGTCACAAGAATCTCGCTTATTTTCCCACGACGGCCGGGTTTGGAGTTGATCATGCGGTTGGCCGCCACTCTGCGGACGTGAGCGAAACTGTAAAGATCATCGAAAAAACTGTCGTCCGGATCTGAATTTCTGGGATCGGAATTGCTGACCGATACTTTCGCTCCCGCATCGGATAATTCGCGGACGTAACCGGCCAGAGCCCTCTGGTCATCATCATCGAAAGAATATTCGGTGTAAGACGTGAAGTTCGACGAATCCGTAAGAGGACGATAAGGAGGATCGAAGTACACGAAGGTGTTCCCGTCTATGAAATCCCTGGATTCGTCGTATCTTTTGTTTTCTATCGTCACTTTCTGAAGCTTTTCCGAAACGCGGCGGATATTGTCCGCATCGCAGATCACCGGATTTTTATACCTGCCTGCTGGAACGTTGAACAGCCCTCCGGAATTCACGCGGTACAGCCCGTTGAAGCATGTTTTATTAAGATAAATGAACAGAGACGCGACCTCCAGAGGATCCGGATCCGGAGACAGTATCTGCCGGTTGTACCTGCTGCGGTTCCCGGCGTAATATTTTTTCCTGCCGTCCGCATCCAAAGAAAGATGGCGCTCCTGATAATCGCCGAGCAAGGATATCAGCTCCTCGGCTCTGTCGCGCACGGCTGTATAAGTGCAGATTAATTCCGAGTTTACGTCGCTGATATAGGCCTTTTCTATTCCCTCGTAAGTATTCAGAATATCGAACAGCACGGCTCCGCCGCCGACGAAAGGCTCGGCGTATTTCGTGATGTCCTTCCCCAGCCCCGGAGGGTATGCGCGGCGTATGGAATCCAGCAGCTGCCCCTTGCCTCCCGCCCATTTAAGGAACGGCTTCGCCTGCCCGGATGCGGCATCGCGGGGCTTTTCCGCGCCGGCGGGAATGAGCCAGGATCCGTCCGCGGGCTCCGCGCCCGGGATGCTTCCCCTCCTGCAGTATCCGGACACCTTTTCGGGGGAGATTCCCCAGACAACAGAAGCCTGCTCGACGGTCCAGCGGTTCCCCGGAATCATTTCCTTCCCGCGAAAGAATAAAACGATGCCGTAAAAAAGTAGCGGTTCACGGAAAAGAACATCGTTTTCACAGCGTCAGCGACGGATTCAGGATCATTATCGCGACGTATGCGACATAGATCGCGGCGAAGACAGCGGATACCGGCCTGGAGATGCTGTTTTTGAATCTGACCGAGGCGATCATGATCGCGGTGAGAATCAGCATGACCGGCGCATGGAAGTATATAACGGATTCCGGAAACGGAATATCCACGATGACGGATCCGATCCCCAGCACGAACAGGACGTTGAAGATGTTGCTTCCCACGATGTTGCTGACCGCGAGATCGTTCTCTCCGCGGCGGGCCGCTATCAGGCTTATGCAGATCTCCGGAAGGGAAGTTCCCACCGCGACGACTATCAGCCCTATCAGCAGCTCGGACATTCCCAGTATCGATGCGAGCTCCACCGCCCCGTCCACGAAAAATCTGGCTCCGAAATAGAGAAGCACCAGTCCTGAGATCACCATGATGATCAGAACGGGATATCCTTTGGTCTCCTCGTCCTCGACCTCCGAAGAATAGGCTTCCTGCCCCTCTTTATCGTTGCGTTTGGTGTAATATATCACCGAAACGAACAAAAACAGGGAAACGACGAAAACGGCGCCGATAACCAGGCCGGCATGTCCCGCGATAGCCAGAGCGAGAATCGCGATCGCGGTGACCGCCATGACCGCGAGCTCCAGCCTCATCGTCGAGAACTTGGCGGCCAT
>JAEEKU010000119.1 GCA_016282555.1 Methanomassiliicoccaceae archaeon | reverse complement strand
CGCTGGCGTATGATCTAGCACACGTCCAGGTTTCGTATGATCGGCAATCATCGGGCTGCCCCGCGCGTTCCTCCTATGGCGGGACCCTATGCCTCTTCCCCGGATCAGACTCTGCCGCTGTTCCAGGTGCATTGCGATTCTGAATGAATCTGCGCCGGCACTTGCAGGCGCAAACGCCCGATATACTGATACTATTTAAAAGTATCATTTGTGCGCCGTCTCGGATTCATATTCCGCCGGCTGCACCCAGATCGTCTGCTGTCTCCGCGGCGCGTTCCGGAAGAGAATTACCCGGGCGCCCCCGTTCCGTTCCGGAATTATAATTAAACAGCCTTTTATCCGTATTATAGACATATATCTATTATTCAAAAATTTTTACATACATATATACACTATTATACTCAATTTATGAATTTTTATCTGTACAGCTGCACTGATGTTGCGCAATACTTATTACATACAAGGAAGTACACCGCTTACATGGAAGACGGACCCGGATTCGATAACAGAAAATACATAGAGACTCAGTCTGAACATATCAGAGAGCGCATCCGCAAATTCGGCGGCAAACTGTACCTCGAATTCGGCGGCAAACTGTTCGATGATTATCACGCTTCCAGAGTTCTCCCGGGTTTCCAGCCGGACAGCAAAATCTCCATGCTGATGCAGTTCGGCTCCGATGCCGAAGCAATCATCGCCGTAAACGCCGAGGATATCGAGAAGAACAAAGTCCGCAAGGATATAGGAATCGGATACGATCTGGAAGTGTTCCGGCTCGTAGATTCGTTCAAAAACAGAGGAATCGACGTTTCCGGAGTAGTAATAACAAGATTTACCGGCCAGACTTCCGCCGTCAATTTTCAGGTGAAGGCCGAAACCCTGGGTCTCCGCGTCTACAGGCATTATCCGATCGAAGGGTATCCTTCCGATGTAGGCCTGATAGCCAGCGACAAGGGATACGGGAAAAATGATTATATCGAAACCACCAAACCGCTGGTCATAGTCACCGCCCCGGGGCCCGGCAGCGGAAAGATGGCCGTGTGTCTTTCCCAAATCTACCACGAAAACAAAAGGGGCGTTTCCGCGGGCTATGCCAAATTCGAAACGTTCCCCGTCTGGAACCTGCCTCTCAGCCACCCCGTCAACATCGCCTACGAGGCAGCGACCGCGGATCTCGGAGACAATAACATGATAGATTCCTTCCACCTGGACGCGTACGGGGAGCCTGCGGTGAATTACAACCGCGATATGGAAATATTCCCGGTGCTGAATGCTATCCTGGAAGGAGTATCCGGAAAATCCCCGTACAAATCTCCGACGGACATGGGCGTGAACATGGCCGGATACTGCATAGTGGACGATTCCAAAGTACGCAAGGCGGCCGAGAACGAGATAATCAGACGCTATTTCGAAGCCCTTTGCGATCACAGAGAAGGAAAAGATAACAGCAGCATCATTTTCAAAATGGAGCTGTGCATGAAACGCGCGGGAATCAGCCCTCTGTGCCGCAATACCGTCCGGACCGTAAGAGAATGCGGTTACGGCGGCGAAAGGCCGATGGTCGCCATGGAACTTCCCGGAGGAGCTATAGTAACCGGAAAGGCGTCCTCTCTCCTGAGCGCGTCTTCGGCGCTGATCCTCAATTCCCTGAAAAAAATAGCGGGAATACCGGACGAGATACTTCTGATTACTCCGGAGGTCATAAAATCGATGCAGAGGCTGAAAGTCGAATATCTGGGAAACAAGAATCCGCGCCTGCATATCGACGAGATGCTCGTAGCTCTCTCCATCGCGGCGAATACTAACGATTATGCGGAAAAGGCCTTCTCGGCGATCCCCGGACTCGAAGGGTGCGACGCGCATTCGTCGATAATAGTATCTCCGGTCGACGAAAGGATGTACAAAAAACTGGGAATCTACCTCTCGTGCGAGCCGGAGTACCAGACGAAATGCCTTTTCCATGAAGACTGAGGCCCGGACCGGCCTTTCATGACTGGCCGGCGATCTTCTCCGCGGACTGGATGCATTTGGTCAGAACCGTATACGCGTCGATCATATCCGACTCGCTCACGATGAAGATAGTATCGGTGTGGCAGCTTACAGTCTCCTCCAGATTGATGCCCGCGTCGGAGAGGTTCGTTATCAGATACGCTATGACTCCGCTGGTATCGACGATCCCCTCCGGAGATTTCACGGCTATCTCCACGAGATTCTCGCGGACCTTTATGATATTGAACTTTCCGACGGTGTCGATAATTCTCTCTTTCAGCATCTTATCGGCTATGATCGTAACCGCCGAAGCGGACTGGACGCACTGCATAATGGAATTCTCGTTCCAGAGATCCTTGAACAGATTGTCCATTTTATGAAGCACGGACCAGTCGTTTTTAGCAGTCACGATGCAGGTCTTCGTCCTCATCTCCAGCCTGCTGTCTCTGAGGATTTTCAGTATTCTCATTTCGTGATCGGTCGTAACCGAAAGCTTGGAAGCGTAACGGCGGCATGCGATGACGACCGCTTCCTCGTTTTCGACGTCCAGATCCTTCATTATCACTCTTGCGAGAGACGAATAGTTGATCAGCCCTTTGGCGACGCAGTCCTTGATGCTCGGATGCGCATCGATATAGATTCTGGTCTTCTCCGCGAGGCTCTCCTTGGTCACTCCGGTCATAAACGAGTATTGTTGTCTTCTGTATATAATAGTTGTATTTCAGACATATACGTCCTTTATGATTCATTTCGGATTGAATCTGTCTGAACAGGGGATACTTTGTCACATTATCCGGATACCGCCGGATCCCGCATCTTCGCGGATGAAAAAAACGGGAGACGGGCTCCCGCCGAAAGTTTGATCAGAGGCACTCTTTCAGGAGAGCCGTGAAAGTATCCTTCTGCGCGTCCGTAAGGATGAGAGGAGGTATCAGACGCAGAGTGCTTCCGTGGCAGACGTTGATCAGCACCCCGTTGTCGCGGCAGTATTTCTGGATGCGCAGAGCGTTCTCAGAAGAGTTCATCTCGATTCCGATCATCAGCCCCAGGCCGCGGATCTCTCTGATGTCCGGAGAATCGATCATCTTCAGATCCCGGATCCACTTCGCGCCGGTTTCGCGGGAATGCTCTATCAGCCCGTCGCGCTTCATCACGTCGATCACCGCGCATCCGGCGGCGCATACCATGGGATTCCCTCCGAACGTTGTTCCGTGGGTTCCCGGAACCATCACCGAAGAGATTTCGTCGGTAGACGACAGAGCGCCTACGGGAAGCCCCCCGCCCAGCGCTTTGGCCATGGTAATCATGTCAGGCACCACGCCGTAGTTTTCGATCCCGTACCACTGTCCGGTGCGTCCCAGCCCGGTCTGCACCTCGTCGCAGATCATCAGCGCCCCGTTGTCGCTGCAGACGTCGCGGACGGTTCTGAAGAATTCCGCCGATGCGATGCGGACGCCGCTCTCGCCCTGCACGGGCTCCACCAGAACGGCTGCGGTATCCTTTCCGACCATGGACTTCACCTGCTCGCAGTTGCCGAACTCGAAATACCCGTACGAATCGCTGATGAGGGGCTCGAAGCTCTTTCTGTACTTCTCCTGTCCCGTCGCTCCTAGAGAGGCGGAGGTTCTGCCGTGGAACCCGTCCAGAGCCGAAAGGATCTTCCCGCGCCCGGTATAGCGCACGGCCGTTTTGAGCGCGGCTTCGTTGGCCTCCGCTCCGCTGTTGACGAAGAGCGTGCGGTTCAGCTCTCCCGGGGTCACGGAAGCGATCTTCTCCGCCAGATCGGCCTGCTCCTTAATCAGATACAGGTTGGAGATGTGCGCCGCTCTGGCTGCCTGCTTCTGGACGGCGGATACCCAGTCCGGGTGGGCGTATCCCAGCGCGTTGACGGCGATGCCCGCCACCAGATCGAGATAATCCTTGCCGTCGTAGCCGTGAAGGATGCATCCCTCTCCGCTTTCGAACGCGAGATCCGCGCGCCCGTAATTCTGAAACAGATATTTCGACGATTTCTCTTTAATGTCCTTGATTTCCATATGATCACTCTGACTTCTGTCTTATCTCGTTATGAGGGTTCCGTTGGAGGACAGCGTCTTCAGGTATCCCATATCCTTGCCGCTTATCATGCGGACCGCCGGAACCCCGGCCTCCACGGCTCTGATGCAGGACTCCACCTTCGGAATCATCCCTCCGGATACCGTTCCGTTTCTGATCAGCTCCATAGCCTCCTCCGTCGTGACGGATTTTATCACCGACCCGGGATCGCTGACATCGGCCAGTATCCCCGGGACGTCCGTGACGGCGAGCATCTCGGAGCATCTGGTCCCGACGGCTATTCCGGACGCCATGGTATCGGCGTTTACGTTCAGGCGCACTCCCGACGGGTCTTTGCCTATGGGATATATCACCGGAACCAGACCCTTGCCGATAAGATTCAGCAGGTACGCCGAATCCGTATCCGACACTTCCCCCACGAGACCCGGATCCGCCTCGACGGCTTTTCCCTCCCGGTAGAATTTCAGAGCCTGCTTCTTCACGCACAGGGTGCATTCGTATCCGGGAACCGTGACCGCCGATACCGACGCGGCTTTGTTTTCCATGCTGTTGAAGCCGTTCACTATGCGGGAATTGATCTCTCTGAGCACTTCCTCGGCGACCGCCAGAGCCTTCTTGTCGGTGTATCTGACGCCGGCTATCATAACCGGCTCCAGGCCTCTCTTCTTCATCTCCTCGGAGATCAGCGGGCCTCCGCCGTGAACGAGGATCACTCTGGCGTCTTTCTGCAGGAGTTTGTTTATCCCTCTGCACACGCGCAGAATGTCCTTTTCGGCTCTGACCACGTTTCCGCCGACTTTTACCACGTATAATTTGCCGGAATAGTTCATGCGCCGGCCTCATGTGGAATATTCGGCGTTGATGCGGACGTAATCGTACGTCAGATCGCATCCCCACGCCACGGCCTCTTCGCTGCCGACTCCGAGATCCACGGCGATCGTGACCTCCTTGTTGTCCATGGCCATGCGGACCACCTCCACCGCCCTCTCCTCCTGGAAGATGGGCGATCCAGAATCCAGAATGGGGACCTCCATATCGCCGCCCTTGATTATCAGGCGTACGTCCTCCATGCTGAATCTGGCTCCGCTGTTTCCGACGGCCATCATGATGCGCCCGTAGTTCGGGTCGGATCCGAATATGGCCGACTTCACGAGAGGGGAGTCTATTATCGTTTTAGCGACTTTGCGGGCGTCCTCCTTGGTCTCCGCCCCGGTGACCTGGACCTCTATCAGTTTGGTCGCTCCCTCCCCGTCCATAGCTATGGTGCGGGCGATTCTGGTCATCACTTCGCGCAAGGCGCTCTCGAACTCCGGATCGTCGTCCGCGCACTTTCCGTTGGACATGCCGTTCGCGAGCAGGATGCAGGTATCGTTGGTGGACTGGTCTCCGTCCACGGACACCATGTTCATGCTGTCGTCCAGGATAGCCTGCCATTTGCTCTTGAAAGCCGGAGAGAGGACCGCGTCGGTGGTGATCAGGGAGAGCGTGGTTCCGTGAAGGACCTTCATGTGGGGCGAGATCATCCCGCTTCCTTTGGAAATGGCTCCGATGTAAACCAGCGTGCCGTCGCCCAGACGGACTCTCGCTGCGCACTCCTTCTTTATGGTGTCGGTGGTCATTATCGCCTCCGCGATCGCCGCGTCGGCCTCGCGCCCGGAACCCAGCTCCTTCGCCGCGCGGGATATCCCGTAGCGGATTTTGTGCATATCCATGAAGCGCCCGATGAGGCCGGTGGACATCACCCCCACCTGTACCGGATCCAGGCTGAGCTCGGTAGCTACCGCCTGTTTCATCGATATCGCGTCTTCGATTCCGCGGCGGCCGGTGAGGGCGTTGGCGTTTCCGCTGTTCACTACGACCGCGGAAAGGTATTCGGAATTCTCTCTCATCATAACCTGGACCGGCGCCGCTTTGACTTCGTTGCTGGTATATCCCGCGAAAGCCTCGGCGGGAACCTCCGAATAAAGCAGTCCGAGATCCAGAGAGCGGTATTTCACTCCGCTGTGCACGCCCGCGGCTTTGAACCCCTGGGGGGTCGTTACGCCGCCGTCTATAATTTCAGTCATTTTTCATACCCCCAGCCCCGGATAGTCCAGACCGGCTGTTTCTTTAAGACCGAGCATAAGGTTCATGCACTGAACCGCCTGCCCCGAAGCGCCTTTGACAAGATTGTCCAGAACCCCGAAGGCTACTGCCTTGTCTCCGACGGTTTTAACTGATACCTGCGCGTGGTTGGATGCGATGGTTGCGCGCAGGGAAGGATTGTCTGTGTAGTGGACGAACGGTTCGTTTCCGTACTGTTTCATGTAAACGGAATCGATTTTTTCCTGATCCGCGTCCTTCCCGAGACTGAAGTAGCACGAGGAGATTATGCCGCGGACTATCGGAACGAGATTCGGGACGAACGTCACTTCCGCCTTCTTTCCGGCGAAGCGGCTCACGGCCATCTCAATCTCCGGGGTGTGGCGGTGCTTTCCCACGCTGTACGGGATCACCGATTCCCCGCAGAACGGATGGTGGGTGCGGTCCGAGGGGACCATTCCCGCGCCGGACGTTCCCGATTTGGCGTCGATTATTATGTCTCCTCCGGCGAGACCCGATTTGAGAAGAGGCCCGCAGGCGAGAATCGCGGACGTAGCATAACATCCGGGATTGGCGACGAGATCCGCGCCCTTTATTTCGCTGCGGAAAAACTCGGGAAGCCCGTACACCGCCTTTTCCAGATTGTCTGTGTCCGTGTGCACGTGTCCGTACCATTTCTCGTAGACGGCGGTGTCTTTGAGCCGGTAATCCCCGGAGAGATCGATGGCTTTCACGCCGTTTTCCAGAAGCCCGGGAACCTCCTTCATCGCGACCCCGTGGGGAGTGGCGACGAATACCAGATCCAGATCCTCTTTCCCGGTTATGCGCTCGGAAAACTCGAGATCCAGATAACCTCCGAGATAAGGATGGACTTCTTTCACTTTGCGTCCGGCGCTCTGACGGGACGTCATAGCCGCTATTTCCACGTCGGGATGCGTACAGAGAATGCGGGCGAGCTCCCCGCCCGTGTATCCAGTTCCGCCGATTATTCCTGCTTTCATACTTTCCGTCCCCCGGTTTTCAACGGGACATCGCGAAGCCGGTTTAGTCTATAAAGGTGTTGTCTGCATTGAGACACCAACTGTATCTTTTGCGGACATCTGAATCGTACAAATCAGAACTGGACGGAGATCATACAAATAACGGAAATTCGGACAAAGGCTCCGGACGGACCGCGTCCGGACTTGATCGAATCGCGGAAAACCGGAAAAACAGCCCGTAATACGGACGGGAATAAGGATACATACCGAAAACAACCGGCATAATACACGTTACGTCTGATACCCGGCATCCTGGAAAACCGGTTTCGGACAACAGCCGCCAAGAATCTGGATCCGCCTGCTCTTTAAATATTATATAATTGGATGATATGTCTAACTCCGATGTCGGAAAACGGAAAGAAAATTGCTGTCTACGGCAAAGGCGGGATAGGCAAATCAACTGTTTCCGCGAATATTTCGTATGCTCTTTCCGGCATAGGGTACCGCGTGCTGCAGATGGGCTGCGATCCCAAGCACGATTCTACCAAACTGCTCTTAGGCAATTCATCCCAGACCACGGTTCTGGACTACATCAAAGACAAACCTCCGGCGGAAAGGAAAATCGGAGACGTGCTGCTCAGCGGCTCCAACGGCGTATTGTGCGTTGAGGCGGGAGGGCCCCGCCCCGGAATCGGATGCGCCGGACGCGGGATACTGACGACGTTCGACGTGCTCGGAAAACTGGGAATCGATGACGTCGATACGGATTTTACGGTTTACGACGTCCTCGGCGACGTTGTATGCGGAGGTTTCGCCGTGCCGATGCGCCAGGAACACACCGATGCAGTGTACGTCGTCACATCCGGAGAATATATGGCAATATACGCCGCCAACAACATATTCAAAGGAATGCTGAATTTCGGAACGAAGCCCCGCGCCGGGGGAATAATACTCAACGAGCGCGGCATCGTCGACGAAAAGGAAACGGTTTCCAGATTCGCGGAGGCGGTCGGCGTTCCTGTGATCGCTTCTATACCGAGAGACGGACTGTTCCAGAAAGCGGAGGCTGAAGGACGCACGCTTTGCGAACTGTTCCCCGATTCGGACTGCGCGGAAAGGTTCAGAGATTTGGCCCGGGATATCGAGGGGCTGATTTCCGGAGAAAAGAAACTCTATCTCCCCAGACCGCTGGAGGACGGGGATCTGGAACAGCTCATATTCGGAAAATCGGTATCCGCAGCGGCGGAAAAAACCAGAAAATGTTTCAGCCCGCCTCGACAGAACGGAATATCCTCGTGCGCTTCCAGAGGGGCGGTTTACCAGGCCGGGAGAGTCACGGATCTGCCGATAATCGTTCACGGCCCGGCGGCCTGCGGCTACGTCATGTCCCATACCCAGGACAATCATTATCTCTCGGAAATGGCCGAAAGTATCAGACCCGGAGCGATCCTCCGCAACAACATCTGGTGCACCGATATGACCGACGGCGATTCCATATTCGGCGGCAGAGACGCTCTCAAAAGAACCATTCTCGAAAGGATTAACGAAGGAAGCGGGACCGTGATGATCATCACCACATGCGTGTCCGGAATGATCGGCGACGACATAAACAGAGTGATCGAAGAGATTGAAATTCTGCATCCCGGCGTGAAACTGATCTACGTCGCGGCCGACGGCAACCTGTCGGGCGACAGCGATGCCGGCAGGATCGCTGT
>JAEEKU010000118.1 GCA_016282555.1 Methanomassiliicoccaceae archaeon | reverse complement strand
CACAGCTCCGGTGGCGACTATGGTTTCCGCCGTTTCATTGATTACCGCAGCGGGCTGCTTTCCGTGCACCATCAGATCGTACATCACGAAAGATCCCACGGTGCTTCCTTTGCCTTTGGGGAATACGAGAATCTTTCCCGCCACGTTCCCCCCGGTTCCGGCGCGGAGCTCTCCGGTAGATCCGTCGACGCCTCCCAGAAAACTGAGCGGTTCTTCGAGTTTCAGCACCGTTCCCGCGGCTTTTCCGGGAGATATCATCCTTCCGTTCAGGATCACATTACCGCCCCCAGGAGCGCGGATATGTCGCGGCACTGGGCTTTCTGGGAGCACAGCGTGGGAAGGTAGTTCCCGGCCTTCGCGGAATTCGTTCCCGTTCTGGAGAACGTCTTCTCGATGGGAGCGACCACCATGCAGGTGTCCGCGAGAACCGGGCCGAATTCCTCCATAATCTTCACGGCTTCGGAGCATTTTTCTCTGATCTCGGCGGAAGTGCAGAACCATATCTCGATATCCTTCCGGACTTTTTTCTTTCCTTTCAGGAAAGCGGCTATCTGGTTCATCTCCTTCTCGGTCAGGTGGGGGCATCCTATCGCTATCAGCTCCACGTCGTCGGCGACGTTCAGCTCTCCGTAGGCCTTATCCAGCTCTTTCTTTCCGATATGAATGGTTTCCAGTCCGGAAACGTCGTATTTTCCGGCTTCCGGGGTGACGCCGGCGACGTGGTACAGCGCGACCGATCCGGAGGCGGCCATGGCTGCGGACAATGCCTTTGCTTCTTCCAGGCCGGGTTTTATCCCTTTGAAATAAGGGATTCCGGAACCTATTGTTTTTCCGACGGCCTGCCCCAGGAGCGAATAGGAGAATATGCTGCCGTCGGTTTCGGCTTCGACGACGACTGTGGGTTTTCTGTTCTCGTCCAGATGGAGGCCGTAATTCGCCGTCTTTCCGAGAATGGCCGCCGCGAGAGCTCCCGGGCCCCCCTCGCGGTTGGTGCGGGCTCCGATATAGGAATTGACAAATGATAGCGCCGAAGACTCCGCCCATGCGACGTGGTCGCCGGCCGCGGGAACGTTGGCTCCGGTGTACGGGGTGCAGGAGCAGGTGGTCTTCACACCCATCTTCCCGTACAGTTCGATGATCCTCAGCTGTTTGACTGCGAAATCCTCGGAGATATGCATCTCTTTCCATCTGGTGCGATCCATTCCGACCGGGTTAAGAGTGGAGGGGACGGAAACGCGGGCATTTCCGGCTGCCATATCCTCGAGATACTTCAGTCCCCCGTCGCCGATGGTTTTGTATGACGCTCCGGAGAGATGAGCCGAGGTAATATCGACAAGGTTTTCCGCGCCGTAGATTTTTCCCAGAGCAGTTACAAGCTCCATAGCCTTCTGCATTCCCTCCCCTTTTTCTCCGTTGAGGACGGCTTCTTCGGCTTTCGTGAGTTCCATGTCATGCACTGGACGTTTTAATATAAGATTCCACTGGAACCGGTTCCGGAACGGCAATCATAAAGTACGGCTTTCTTTACCGTGTCATATGATCGGATTCGCAGCGGCGGCGGCCGGAGGGGCGGCGGGAGCGCTATGCAGGTATACCGTTTCCAGACTGGTGGATACGGATTTTCCCTGGGCGACGTTTATAGTGAACTTGTCCGGATGCTTCCTCGCGTCTTTTCTGATGTTCCGCTTCGGCGACTCTCTGGAAGATTCGGTCAGAATTCTGCTGTTCACGGGATTTTTCGGGGCGTTCACCACGATGTCCGCCTTTTCGGTAGAGACCGTAAGTTTCCTTACAGAAGGAGAATACTGGCTGGCCGCGGGGAACATAGCGCTCAATTCGATCGTGTGCATCGCCGGAGCCGTCGCGGGAAAACTGCTGTCCTCTCTTTAATTCCCGGAAAACGGTTTTCTGATGTCTGCGAAAGAGACTCCCTCTATCGCTTTTTCAATGTCGGAAGAGGACATTTCCAGCTGGTATCCTATTTTTCCGGCGCTGACGTAGAATCTCTCATGATCGAGAGCGGAGGAGTCAACCGTTACTTTCACGGGGCGCTTCATGCACATGGGGGAGCATCCTCCGTGGACGTATCCGGTTATTTTTAAAAGATCCGACGATTTGATCATGGAAACCGATTTCTCTCCCACTGCCGCGGCGGCTTTTTTGAGATCCAGCTCTCCGGTGCAGGGGACGACGAATACGTAGTACGTTTTGTCTCTGGATTCTGTAACGAGCGTCTTGAAGACTTCCTCCGGGTTCTCATCCAGCAGTTCGGTGATTTCGGTTCCGCTGAGGGCAGCGTCCCCGTATTCGCGGACAGTATACGGAATTCCGAGTTTATCCAGGTGTCTCATCGGATTTGTCTTTACGTCCATGACAGCCGGAACGCTTTTTGTTTAATTATTTGTCCCGAATCAGATATGACGATCCGTTATTCTGAGGTTCCCGCCGGTATCCGTTCTGATGCGGCAAGCCGCCGGTTCGCTTAATGATTTATCCGAGAAACGTTTAATCGGATCTGTTCAGTTTCTGATTTGCGGGGATGCGGATGAGGATAGTTATCAGCGGCACTGTGCAGGGCGTAGGATTCAGACCGGCAGTCTACCGTGCCGCCGTCCGCTGCGGAGCTTCCGGAACCGTATGGAACAACGGTTCAGACGTATGCATAGAAACCGATCTCGGCGACAGGCTTCTCGGGGAGCTGATGTCGGATCTTCCTCCGCTGGCTTCCGTAGACTCCGTGGAAAAATTCGATTCGGAGTACGCCGGCGGAAAGGGCTTCTCCATTGTTTCTTCGGGAAGCGTCAGCAGGGGAGCTTCTATTCCGGCCGACAGCGCCGTCTGCGGAAAATGCGTCGCCGAGATCTTCGGAAACGGAAGGCGTTCGATGTATCCGTTCACCACTTGTACCAACTGCGGGCCCAGGTTTACGCTGCTGAAGGGAATGCCGTACGACCGTCCTCTGACGTCTATGGACGGATTCCCGATGTGCGGCAGCTGCGGAAGGGAATACTCCGATCCCGGCGACAGAAGGTTCCACCACCAGACCGTCTGCTGTCCGGACTGCGGGCCGGAGTACCGGTTCGAAGACGCGGACGGCACCGTATCGTACGAAGATCCAATAGGAAGATTCGCCGGACTGATGGACAGCGGCGGAATAGGGATAATAAAAGGCTGGGGCGGGATGCATATATGCTGCAATCTCGAAACCGTTCCCATGCTTCGCGAATGGTACGGCAGGAAAAACAAGCCTTTTGCCGTCATGACCGCGGATATCGAAGCCGCCAGGCGTTATTCTGTTATCCGGGAACCTGAAGCGCGCGAACTGGAATCCCCTCACAGGCCCGTAGTGCTGGTCAGAAAGAAAGATTCGGAAATAACCGAAAATCTCTCCCCGGGGCTGGACAATATCGGGGTTTTCCTTCCGTATGCAGGAGTACATCATATTCTGTTCTCGCTGATGGAGCATGACGCTCTGGTCATGACCTCCGCCAACGTTCCGGGCGAGCCTATAGTCATAGAAGACAGCGAAGCTAGAAAACTCGGCGCGGACGGCTATCTTTTCCATAATCAGCCCGTTATTAACCGCGCGGACGACTCCGTGGTGAGGTTTTTCGGGAAGGAAACGCAGTTTATCAGGAGATCCCGCGGGTATCTCCCGTTCGGACTGGGCATCCCGTTCAAAGGATGCGCCGCAGCATTAGGCGCTCAGGAGAATCTCACCGGGTGCGTAGCGTATAACGGAAAACTGTGGCCGACGCAGCACATAGGCAACGGCGAGAAACCGGGAATCCCCGAATATCTGGAGGAAGCCGTGCGGACGCAGATCGATCTCCTGAACTGCAGGCCGGAGCTGATAGCCATAGACCGGCATCCCGGCTACTCCAACAGGAAGATAGCGAAGAGGCTCGCCGGGGAATTCGGCTGCGAGGTTATGGAGATCCAGCACCACTGGGCCCATTCCGCCTCTCTTCTCGCCGATAACTCTCTGGATTCCTGCACGGTTCTGGCGCTGGACGGTACCGGATCGGGAGATGACGGAACCGCATGGGGAGGAGAAGTACTATATGCAGACTATAGTTCTTATCGTAGAACTACACATCTGGAGCCCATCCCTCTTCTCGGTTCGGAGAGAGCTCTTTACGATCTCAGGCGTCTCGGGTTCGCGATAGACTTTCTCAACAACAGTCCGAACAGCGACTTTTCGGACAGCGAAGCCGCTCTGTTCGCCAAAATAATGGATAAAAGCGTTAAATCATCATCTATGGGGAGGCTGCTGGACTCTTTATCGTTCTGTCTCGGAGTGTGCAGGGAGCGCACGTACGACGGGGAGCCGGCGATGAGGCTGGAGCCGCTCCTCAACAGGGGAAAGCTCATAGAAGGGTTTGAAACCGAAACATCCGGAGGCGTGGTGAAAACGATACGTCTGTTAGACGGGATCAGGGATCGCGAGGACAAGGCGGATGTAGCGTACACTATAGTGCATAATGTAATCGGGGAGATGGTCGAGCGCGCCGCGGACGTGTCCTCCGGAGAAGGAATTAGCACTATAGGGATAACAGGGGGCGTCTCATACAATTCCGCGATTTCGGCCATGTTTTCGGAAAAAGTCAGATCGCTGGGATTCAGGCCGGTGCACCACAGAAACATTCCCAACGGCGACGGGGGGATTTCCGCGGGACAGGCAGCGATCGCGGCCCGGCGTCTGTCGTGACACGGTTATATATCATCTGATGATTAACCTCAGTGCAGACCGGGATCAGGGATTCCGGCAGGATATGATCCTATGTCAGAATTCAAATTACCTCCGTCTCTCAGCGTATACGGAAACATGGAGATAGCCGAAGATATTCTCTCCAGAATCTGGGGAAAGAGGGGCGTTTTCACATGCACCGTCGCGAACACCCGCACGTCTACGATTCCCGGAGTGTCCGATGCCGGAGACACTCCGGAACTCACGATGTTCACTCCTGCCGCAGATGCGGAAATTCTGGTCAGCGGAAAGACGACGTGCATGAAGGGCATACCCATCAATCCGGGAGGGATTCCTACTCCGGCGACGCTTACCAAAGCCGCGCTGAGCCTGTCCGGGATGCCGTATTACATCGTCAACGGAGGATGCGAGATCAATCCGTACGTTCCGTATTTCGAAGTCGGGGGCTCCTGCGGAGAGAAAATCACTTCCGGGTGTTCTGTGAGCAACGTCCGGGAATCCTATGAAAAGGGGCAGATTCTGGGAGAATCCCTCGCCAGAGGCAGCGATTACGTGATAATAAGCGAGAGCTGCGCCGGGGGGACCACCACCGCGCTCGCGGTTCTGATGGCTATGGGCGTGCTCAGAGAGAATCTGGTCAGCAGCAGCTCTCCGAACAATCCCAGGGAACTGAAGAGCAGGATAGTGTCCGAAGCCCTGGGAGCGGCCGGAATCGAGATAGGAAGTCTGGCCGACGATCCGCTCAGGGCGATATAGTGCGTCGGCGATCCCATGATGCCCGTGAACGCCGGAATTCTGACGGGAGCCGCGAAGCATGTTCCGGTGATCGTAGGCGGCGGAACGCAGATGGCCGCCGTCATGGCAGCCGCGAAGGTTCTCGAGCCGGGAATAGTCGGGAATTTCTTGCAGGGAACCACCAGGTGGCT
>JAEEKU010000117.1 GCA_016282555.1 Methanomassiliicoccaceae archaeon | reverse complement strand
TCGTAGTTATAATCCAGCACGACTTCCGTCGTAACATAGGATTTAGTTTTTCCGCGGGTTCCGATCATCTCCACCGAAACGCTTTTTCCGGATACGAATTCCTGCTGGATCGGCTCGTCCCCCAGTTTTTCCACCGCTTTCAGGCCGCGGAGCCTGTCGTTCTCGTCGTTAGCTATGGTCACTCCCACCGAACCGCTTTGCCCGGAGGGCTTGACCACCATCGGAAATCCGCATTCCGGCCAGGGCTTCGGGATAGGTATTCCGGCTTCCGACATTATTCTGTTGGATTTCTCTTTCGAACAGGAAACGAGGTACGCGTTCATGTCGAACAGGAACGGGATCCCCGTCTCTTTCATCATCGAATCCAGAACCTTCAGGGCTTCCAGCTCTTCGAATGCGGGTATGACCGCGTCGCATCCGGAGAGGATGTTCTTCACTGCGGCTCCGTCCTTAAGGACATCCGCCGTTTCCGACGAATCCGCGAGCGAACACGCCGGAGCGGTTTTTCTCTTGTCTATTACGACTGTTTCGTATCCTGCTTTTTTTGAAAGATATACGGCCTCTATGCCCTGAAGGGCTCCGCCGACTATTCCGATTTTCATATTATTCCTCGATGACTGTGTGATGTGTCCCGATCGGGACGTGAAAGCGCCGGGCCTGGTACCGGTCCCGGTATTAAGTGTATTCCGGTGCTGTGTAATCAGGACTAAACGGGAACTACGGGGCTGCGGAGTCCGTCCGGAACCAAAAACGGATATGCAAAAGACTGCCGCGGCGAAACGTATTTTCCGGCATCCAGCACGCTGCTCCTTTGCATTATTACCGAGGCTGGAGGAGACTATAAGTATTTAAATATATTTTATATATAAGATTGACTGCTTTTTTACAGTATTTTATTACCGATTACAAGATAATAAATATATACTGCCCGATTCCGGCACGACTGCCTGCGGATCAACGGAGGGAGGGCCGGCATTTCACGGCAAGATCCCGTCGCAGCATCCGGAAAAGGTGATAAAAATAACGTCCGGCGCTTTACTATATGGATATGTCTTATGATTGTTGGATATAATTATGGTAATAATTATATTATAGGGATTATGAAACACTTCAAAACGTGTGTAGTATATTAATAAAGTCCAGTTTTTAACTTCTAATATTTAAATCAATCGAAATATAACCGTTTTAGCGGGTACTGTCGGTAATCTGAAAAAATATAGTATTTAAATGTAACGCATACAGTAGTAAACTTTAAATAATGTTAAAATGAACAAAAATGACATGATAGAAAGTTATATATACTAACCTGATGATATTTCATTCAGACTTGGGCAGAAGCCCATGAAAAGGAAGGTACAGAAAATGTCAAAAGAAGAAATAATGGCCGATCTGAAGAAGAGCATCGAAACTTGGGACGTCAAACTCGTCAAGTCAGCAACCGAAGCTGCAATCGCCGAGAAGATCCCCGTCGGAGAAATAATCGGAGACGGACTCGGAAAGGGAATGGAGACGATCGGAGTAAGGTTCGACAAGGCGGAGATCTACCTCCCCCAGGTCGTCGCCGCTTCCAAGACCATGGAAGTCGCGCTCAAGATCCTCGAGCCCCTTATGTCCGCCGGCGACGGCGCTCTCAAAGGAACCGTCATCTTCGGAACCGTCGAGGGAGACATTCACGAAATCGGAAAGAACGTGTGCTGCGCCATGCTTCGCGGCGCCGGATACAACGTCATCGACCTGGGGCCTGATGTGTCCGCGATGGACTTCATGGACGCCGCCGAGGAGAACAACGCCCAGATCCTCGCAGGCTCCGCGCTTATGACTACTACGCTCGAGTCACAGAGAGAACTCGTGGAGACCAGAGACGAGATGGAAGCGCCCTACAAGTGCATATTCGGAGGCGCGCCCTGCTCCCAGGAGTTCTGCGATGAAATCAAAGCCGACGGATACTCCGAAACTGCAAACGAGATTATCGATCTTGTGGCGAGACTTTGCTCTTGAGGTGATAAAAATGGTAGCAACTAGACCTTTGACCGTAATCGATGTGTATGAGAGGTTCCTGAAGGGAAAGAAGGTCCCCGAATCCGAGTGGGATTACACCATCATCCCCCAGAACCTCACCGCTCTCAAGGAGAAATACCACATCGATTTCGGAGACAACATCATTCCCGAAGAAAACCAGATCAAAGACGACCTGTTCCAGGCCGGTCTGGAAATGCTGTCGACCGTTGGTTTCTACTGCCAGGATCTCGGCCGCGTCATGCACGTGACCGAAGAGGAGATCTGGGAAGGAATCAAGAAGACTCCGAAGAAACTCATCCTCGGAGAGGGACGCGACATAGCCCGCTTCTACCCCCGTCACGGAAACAGCCCGGTGAAGCCGATCATCCAGGGAGGACCCACCGGATCTCCTGTCTCCGAAGAAATGTTCATCAAAATCATGCAGTCTTACGCTCAGGAAGCGGTCGTCGACGACCTCGTGGACGGAGTTATGGATACTGTCGAGGGAAAGAAAGCGAAATCCGGAACTCCTTACGAAATCCGCGCTACGATGCAGGAACTGAGGATGACCAAAGAGGCCCGTACCCGCGCCGGAAGGCCCGGACTCGGAGTTTAGGGACCTGAGACTCCTCTCACCGTGGGAGGACGTCTCGTCGCAGACTGCCCCAACGCCGGACACAGAATCACCGACGCGCACGAATGCTCTCAGCTGAACGAACTGAAAATGGACCTTTGCGGACTGAACATGCTCGCGGGATGGACCGTCTGCGGCGACACGATCATGATCGAGCAGATGCCTATCTTCGGAGGATACACCGGAGGAGCCGAGGAGACCGCGATCAGCGACGTCGCCACGACTCTCGCTTCCTTCGCCCTGTTCAGCGGAAACTTCCACCTGGACGGACCTATCCACATCAGGTGGGGAGTCACCACCGCGAAAGAGACCCTCTCGATTGCCGCCCACGCGGCAGCAGCGGTCGATGCCAACACCGATCTCCTGCTCGCCAACCAGTACTACCCGATGGCCGGTCCCTGCACGGAGATGTGTCTCCTCGAGACCGCGACCCAGGCAATCGTCGATACCACATCCGGAAGAGAACTTCTCTCCGGTTCCGCTGCAGCCAAAGGAGTTGTCCTCGACAAATTCACTGGAATGGAAGCCCGCGTGATGGGAGAGGCAGCCAGGTGCGCCGCAGGCCAGAAAGTGTCTGACATGAACGAGACCGTCAAGAATCTGCTGAAGATCTACGAGCCCCAGTACACCAGCGCTCCCGCCGGAAAGACCTTCCAGGAGTGCTACGACGTAACCACCGTGAGGCCCACCAAAGAGTACCTCGAGGTTTACGGCAAGGCTCTTCAGACCATCCGCGACTGCGGACTCGATATTAAACACTGACAGGCTAAACGTTTTAAGGCACAGGATTTCCTGTGCTTTCCTCCTTCTCTCCGGACGGGTTCCCGCCCGGATCTTCTGTTGTTGCCTGCCGGAACCGGATCCATAGCCAGCACGGTTCCGGCTTGCTCTTCCGTTCCCCGGTTCCGGATATCTGTTTTTTAACTTCCGGGGAACCTTTTGACAATGGTTTTATCGTACAGGAGCGATCACGGGTCATGAAGGCGGAAACGGCTGCGAGGACATTGTACTCCGTGGTCGCCATTGCTGTGGCGGTTCTCATGCTGGCCCCCGTGCTGTCCACCCTCCTGAACGTGTCGGAAGGGTCCTGGAACGCGGAACTGAGCATAGAATCCCGGTACGATCTGGCCGGGATGGACGCCGACAGCCTGGGCGAGAACATCACGGAGGCTGTAGGAGACAAGATCGGGTGCCGCGTGATATACGGCGAATACTCCGACAGAGTAAATTCCTCGAACGCTTACGAGATCGCACGGAATATAAAGGACAGCAGCGCGATTTCCGCAAAGGTCGTCGATCTGGACGGGAATATTCTGAAGCAGCAGTCGATAAAATACAGGAACGGCATCTGCGAGAGGACGGTAACGGACATACATCTTCCCGATCTGATCTCCGGACTTTCCTCGGTGAAGATAACCATGGGATTCGAGGGATCCGGTCTCGAGGTTCCCGCCACATCTTCGACGGTTTCCGACGGAAACGTCATACACGGGGATTTCACGATACCGTACGCGGTCAAGTATGCCGCTCTGGCGCTCGGCTGCGATCAGTACATCCACGTCAGCGTGAACTATGCGTCGAGTTTCAAGATGAACTTCAACAACGTTCTCGACACCGCGCACCCGGATTACTCTTTCTCGGTTTCCGGGAAGTATTCCGACGTCATCTCCGGTATTCCGAAAGGAGATTCCGTCTCGGGAAAGATAGGGGATAACGTTTCATTCACTTCGGAGAACGGCGTTTATACGATGACCAGCGCGGCCGGGGCTCCGTCCGGCGCTCTGCTGAAAGGTCTCACGCCGGACGGCATCAGCATCGCATCCGGCGGGTTGTCGGTATGGATATCCGAAGAGACCGCGAGAGGCCTGTCCGATGTGCTCAAAGAGCTGGAGATCAGATCGGGGGGATTCCTGTGAGCAAAAGCAAGCACAGCATCCCGAAGGGGATACTGTTCGCCGCCGCCGCGCTGACCCTTTACTCTCTGATCCCGTACGCGCTGGAGATTATTCTGAAAGATCCGTCCGTTATCGGAGCGGAATCGCAGCTGTCCGGCATCGATTTCACCGGAATCTGCGGAATGCTGGAAAGATCGTTCTATTTCGGATTCGTCATGTGCGTTCTGTACTTCTTCGCCGGGTTCTACAGAAAAGGCGACAAGACGCGCATATACGCGCAGACAGCGGTGATGATCGGCAGCTACGTCTGGTTTCTTTACATCATCAATTTCGGCAATCTGGAAAATTTCGCCGGATTCGATATCGGGGACGCGCACGTTACCATGGACATTTTCATAACCGGGCTGCTCGGGATAATGATCCTGGTCAATCTTCTGAAGATCCCCGTATATTACGGGCAGTATGTCGACAACCGCGAAGAGTTTATGGAGACGTACGATCCTGACGCGTACGTTCTTTATAATGCGGATTCGCCTGACGATTCTGTCAGAAAAACACGCAGAAGGAGGAACCGCTGATGGGAATAGATATATGTCTTGTTGCAGAAGAATCCGATCTGGCACGCTGCAAAGCGCTCAGGAAGACCGTATCCAGAGCTTTCGCCGGCGGAGAATGGGTCGATCTGTCGGAGATGGACGAAGCCGGGAGATCCGCCGCGATCGGATCGGCTTCCGAAACAATGACCGGCTGGGAAATGCTGTCGTTCGACGAAATGAAGAAAGAATGCGCCGGATGCCCCCTGTCATGGGATAACGGCAGGGGATGCATAGGGGTTTTCGGACCGGACAATACCGCGCTCCCGTCCATAGCCGGAAAGTACGGATGTCCGATCATTGCTTCCGTTCCGGAATCCGCGGAATCGGGGCGTATTTTCTCCTGCGATGAAGCGGAGGAGATAATCAGGGAATGCGAGGTGCTGGAAAGCAAGCTTCCCGAAGAGGGAAAGCTCGCCGTCCGCCGTTATTCCGGGCCGGTCGCCAGGGTCAGAGCCGCGGCCGAGGCGTGCGTGAAAGGCGGATGCGGCATGAGATTCCTGTAATCACTCGTATCCGTTGATCCGCATAAGAGCGGAGACCATGTTGCTCACGAGGGATCTGACTCCCTTCATGCCGGAGCGGTCCTCGAGATACTGGGGCGAGTTGAGGGCGCGGACGATCGGGAGAGGGTTGGATCCGCATACCAGCATCCCGTTGTTGAGCAGAAAGTCCACCATCTGGTTGTACGCCAGCGATCCCCCCTGGTGGGAGTAAACGGCTATCGCCCCTCCGATCTTCCCCCTCAGCCCCAGATCGCTTTTCTCCAGCACCAGATGCGCCCTCTCCAGAAAAGTCTGCATGACGCTGGGGCACGCTCCGGAATAAGAGGGCGCCGCGAGCAGAACGGCATCGGCGGATCTCATCCTGTCCAGCAGGGGGTTGAATCCGTCATCCTCGTCCATGCATCTGCCGTCCCCGCGGATCTCGCATGTGAGACAGACGTTGCAGTTCGTGAACCGGTACTCGTAGAGATGGACGATCTCCATCTCGATGCCTTCTCTCCCGAATTCGTCCTGAACGTCGTTGAGGATGTTGCTGGTATTGCCGATGGGCCTCGGACTGCCGTTGAGGGCCAGTACTTTCATGCCGGCGCGGATCAGATACGGGTATAATACTGCACCGCCGGACGATACACCTTATAAGTACCTACCGATTACCGGAGGTTAGTGAACAGAATGGCAGAGATGCTGAAGATAGACAACCTGCACGCAGACGCAGGCGGAAGAGAAATTCTCAGAGGGGTCGATCTTACTGTCGAGAAAGGGGAAACGTGTGTTCTTTTCGGTCCCAACGGCTCCGGGAAATCCACTCTTCTATCGGCGATAATGGGATACAGCACATGCAGGATCACGGAGGGAAGCATTATCTTCAAAGGGCAGGACATAACTCATCTCGGAGTCGACGAGCGGGCGAGGCTCGGAATCGGGATGATGATGCAGAGGCCGCCCAACATTTTCGGCGTCAAGCTCGGGGATCTGGTCAAGGCCGCGTCCCGGAACCCGGGGATTCTGGACGAAGCGGACAATTTCAAGATGGGAAACTTTCTGGAAAGGGATATCAACGTGGGCTTCTCCGGCGGGGAGATAAAGAGATCCGAGCTTCTGCAGCTTACCGCCCAGTCTCCGGAGTTCCTGCTTCTGGACGAACCGGAATCCGGAGTGGATCTGGAGAACATAGATCTCATCGGAGAGAAAGTCAAAAGTCTTCTCTACGACGAGTCCGGCCCGGTCAGCGTGCAGAAGGACGTGTCCTCGCTCATCATAACCCACACCGGCCAGATTCTGGATTATATAGGTGCGGACCACGGGTACATAATGAAAAACGGAAAGATCCAGTTCTGCGGAAAGCCCCTGGATCTCCTGAGAGACATAAGACAGAACGGATACGGGGAGTGAGCCAGTGCCCTATGATGAATCGGTTAAGGAAGCTCTTTCGAAAAAGGGCGCTTACGGCAAGGATATCGATATCGACGATTACGAGGAAGGGAGCAAGGACTCCGGAACGGTTACGGATCTGGAGAGCTCCGAATACAGGAAGTATATGGAGCACGTCGGAGTGGTGGCGGACGAGATGAACCGCTCCGGAACGCTCATGTTCTTAAACAACACCGCGAGCCACTGCTCTCCGAAGGTCCAGGAGGGGCTGGAGCTGCTTTCTCTCAGCAAAGCCCTGAAAGTCCACGAGGGCCTGAAGGATTTCATGTGGAACGCCATGGATCCTGCCAAAGACAAGTTCACGGCGAAGACCTATCTGGAGGACGCGGACGGCTTCTTCATCCGCGTGAAATCCGGATACCACATCAAAAACCCGGTGCAGTCGTGCATGCTCCTGAGCCAGAACAAAACCGTCCAGAACATACACAACATCCTGATAGTGGAGGACGGGGCGTCTCTGGAGATGATCACCGGGTGCTCCACCGTCCGCCATGCCAACGATTCCCTCCACGTCGGAGTGACCGAGATCTACATGGGCGACAACGCCAATCTTACCTATTCCATGATACACAGCTGGGGGAACAAAACCAGCGTCCGCCCCAGAACGAAATGCGTTCTCGGAAAAGGATCCAACTACACCAACAACTACGTGATAATGAATCCCGTCGGGAATCTCCAGAGCTTCCCGGTCGCGGATCTCGGGGAGAGATCGTCGGCCACCTACAACACCATATGCATAGCGCACGAGGGCTCCGAGATCGACACCGGAGGGATGGTAAATCTCAACGGCGCCGGAAGCAGGGCGGAGATCATGAGCCGCAGCGTGTCGATGGGCGGAAAAATGTGCGCCCGCGGCCGTCTGGTCGGAAATGTTCCCGGCGTGAAGGCCCACCTCGAATGCAGAAGCATCATCCTCAGGGACGGGGGATCCACTCTCGCCATTCCCGAGCTGGAGGCTCACGTCGCGGACGTGGAGATGACTCACGAGGCCGCCGTGGGAAAGATCGCCAGAGATCAGATCGAGTATCTCATGTCCAGAGGGCTCGACGAGGATCAGGCGGTCAGCATGATCGTGAGGGGATTCCTCTCCGGAAGCATCAACGGGCTCCCCGAAGAGCTCCAGAGGGAGATGGACGCCGCCATAGAGCAGGCCAATCTCGGGGACTGAGCCCTTTACAGCTCCCTCCGGGGGGCCAAATATTTTTCTTTTATTGCATATACCGGGGCATGGCAGACAGCAATCCTACTCCGTTCGCAGTGGCTCTGGTAGGAGCCTTGTACCTGCTGGTGGGCGTACTGGGCATCATAGCCGGTATAATAGGGCTCTTCGCGGGAGGAGGAATCCCCGCCGCGGGTTTAATCGTCGCATCCGTCATTCCCTTCGTGATCGCTCTGGGATTCTTCAAAGGCTGGAGCATTATGTGGTATCTCGGGATCGTATTCTCGGTTATCGGGATAATAAGCGTATTCTTCCTGCCGGGAGTCGGAATCATATCCCTGATCATCAACGTGATCATAATTCTGTATCTCTTCAAACCCAACGTGAAAGCGTATTTCCTCGAATGAGCCGGATGCGGAATTCCGACGTCCGGTCCATCACGCGGAGGATGTTTCCGTCCGGATCCAGGAACGCCGCGGCGACCCCGAAGGGCGTCCTGGCCGGATCCGAAACAAACTCCACCCCCTCATCCGAAAGACGTCTGCGGGTGTTGTACGGGCTGTCCGTTCCGAAATACACGCGGGTATCCGTTCCCGCAGACGTAGATTTTTCCAGTATTATCCTGCAGTCCTCTCTGCGGAGGTAGGCGCGGCCCTCTTCTTTTCCCAGAAGTTCCATTCCCAGAACCGCGGTATAGAACCGTATCGATCTCTCAATATCCGACACCGGGATCGTCACGGCGAAAACGGATTCCGGAAGGCCTTCGCCGCCGTATTCGAACAGTCCTCCGCGGGGATCTCCCAAAGGCATGGGCGGATATCGGATCGCCGGTATATAATCCGGAAGCTCTTCCGCCCCGCCGTGACGGCCAGTACGCTCCGGACGGATGCGCTGTACCGGTGATCGCGGCCCGGACGATGCCGGCCGTCTAAGCAAATTATATATAGGGCATCTGTCTACTGCAGTCTGTTGCCCTGGTAGTGTAGTGGCCTATCATAAAGCCCTGTCGAGGCTTTGACACGGATTCGAATTCCGTCCAGGGCGCTCATTTCTTCATCGGCGCGTCTGCAAGCCGGTATTGTTATCATTGCGGCCAGAATTATCGTTTTTATGGAACCCGCAGATGCTATTTACACGCGCCGCAGCGTGCGCTCTTATGTCAGCGAGCCGCTCGGCAGCGAGGATCTGGACAAAATAGAAAGATGGATAAGAGGGGCCGAAAGGCTTACGGACGATCCATTCGAGTACGATTATCTGGGTCCGGAGCAGATTAAAACCGTTCTGAAGTGGAGAGCGCCCCATTATATCGCGATTTACAGCGGAAGGGACATGATGTCCGCCGTCAACGTCGGATTCGTGTTCCAGCAGGTCGATCTGCGCATGCAGGCGGACGGAATCGGGAGCTGCTGGCTGGGAATGGCCAAGCCGGAGTCCCCGCTGCAGCACGGCGGAATGGAATGGGGTGTAAGCATGTCTTTCGGAAAACCCGCGGAGTACCCGGAGGTCGACAAAGGCGCCGACAGGAAGCCCCTGTCCAGAATATCCGATACGGAAGATCCCAGACTGGAGCCCGCCAGGCTCGCTCCGTCGGCCGTGAATTCCCAGACGTGGTATTTCAAAAAGAACGGGGACGCGTACGATCTTTACTACAAGCCGAAAATCCTCAAAATCCCGGGAATAACGTACTGGAACTACAACGATCTCGGGATATGCCTCGCGCATCTGTACATGGCATACCCGGATACGTTCTCTTTCTCGAGGGGCGTCTCTGAGGACAAAAAGTACGTCGGGACCGTCAGATTCCGATCGCGGAAAGATCCGGTTCCTTCCGCGGGAACCGGACCGATCATTTTTTAATATAGTTCTTTTAACGAGGGTCATGCGTTGGATGATCCGCAGCAAAATACACAGGGCAACGGTTACCGAGGCGCGTCCCGATTACGAGGGGAGCATAACCATCGATGCGGATCTCATGGACAGAGTGGGGATCTGGGTCGGAGAGAAGGTTCTGGTCGCGGACGTGGACAACGGCAGCCGTTTCGAGACTTATACTCTGCCCGGGGAGCGCGGAACCGGAATTATCGCTCTCAACGGCGCCGCCGCCCATATGTGCGAGCTCGGAGACAAGGTGATCATCATGGCTTTCGAGCTGACCGACACCCCCGTCCATGCGAAAGTGGTGCTCGTGGATGCGGATAACAAACCCGTCCGGGATCTGGTATATTGAGTTTTACCGTGTATTCCGACGGAGGCTCCAGAGGGAATCCGGGAAAATCGGCTTACGCTATTGTGATCACAGAGAACGGCCGCATAGTTTTCGAAAAATCGGAATATCTCGGCATACACACAAACAATTACGCGGAGTACCGCGGACTGATAGCGGGAATTTCCAAAGTGATCGAGCTCGGCGGGAAGGAAGCCGAGTTCGTCATGGATTCGGAGCTCGTAATCAAACAGATGAAAGGTATTTACAAAGTAAAATCGCCGGATATGAAAGAGCTTCACAGCGACGCGGCCGCCCTGGCCTCTCTGATCCCCAAAGTTTCCTTCCGGAACGTCCGCAGGTCCGAGGAGCTGATTCCCCGCGCCGATGCTCTGCTCAACCGCACCCTCGACGAAAACCGATCCCGGAAAAAGATCCGGGGTTGATGATCAGCTGTTTTTAATGAAATCCGCGAGCTCGCCGTCTCCGACCGTTCTCTGCTCCCCGGTGTTCATGTCGCGTACGGTGACGGATCCGGATCCGGCCTCTTCCTTCCCGATGATGATCGCGTACTTCGCTCTCACGGACGAGGCGTGCTTCAGCGCTTTGCCCATTTTGCGTCCCATCAGATCTATGTCGGCGGACACTCCGGAACGGCGGAGAAGAGCGGCGATTCCGGCGGCTTTCAGCCTGAGTCCGTCGTCGACGGGTATGACGTACGCGTCCGGTCCCGCGGGATCGTATTTTATTCCCTCTTTCTCCATCGCGAGGAGGATCCTGTCGAACCCTATCGCGAAACCGGTCGAGAATACCTTCTCCCCTCCGAAAAGCTCCGACAGAGTGTAGGATCCTCCGCCGCAGATCTGTTTTTCCGCTCCGAGGGCGGGAGCTTCGGCTTCGAACACCATTCCCGTGTAGTAGTCGAGGCCGCGTACCACGCCAAGATCTATCTCGATATCCTCTATCCCCATCGCGCTGAGGTATCCGGTAACCTGCTTCAGGTAATCTCCCGCCTCTCCCGGAATCCTTTCGAGAACCTCCGTTCCCCCGACGGTCTCCGTCAGCGAGAATATGTCGTCGATGGAATCGCCGGGGACGTTCATGCTCTCCAGAAGCGGGCGGGCCTCGTCGTACAGCTTTTTGTCGAGCTTCTGAAGCACCTCCGCGGCTCTTTCCGCGGGAACGCCGGCATCGGAGATGCGCTGTCTCAGCACTCCTATGTGGCCTATTCTTATTTTGTAATCTTTCAGGCCGAGGGATTTTATCATCGAAGCGGCCATTCCGATGACCTCCGCATCGCTTTCCGGTGCGGCTTTTCCTATCAGTTCCGCGCCGAACTGGAAAAATTCCCTGTATCTGCCGCTCTGCGGACGCTCGTACCTGAAGCACTGCCCGAAATAGAATATCTTTACCGGCTTCGGATCATTGCTCATGCCGTTGACGAACATTCTTATTGCGGGGGCGGTCATCTCCGGCCTGAGGGCGATATCCCTGTCTCCCTTGTCCTTGAAAGCGTACAGCTCCTTGAGCACGTTCGGCCCGGATCTGAGTATGAAAAGCTCCGCTTCTTCGAAAATAGGGGTCTCGATCTCTCTGAATCCGAAGATTTTTGCAGTGTCTCTCAGTTTATTCTCGTAAAACCTGCGCTTTTCCATTTCATCCGGGAGGAAATCCCTTGTTCCGCGGGGGCATTGAATCATACGGTTCCTGATTCTCCTGGGATAGATAAAGGATTTGAGGGATTTCGAGCTGTTTCCCGCTGGTGCGCGGCCGGCGCATCGCCGTAAAAGCGCCGGATTCAGGTTATTATTATAAACGGGAGTCCGCATCGGGGGACGGACAACAATCCCAGCCCGACTTCGTATTCGGACGGGTAACGAGTGATAAACATGAAAGCGTTATACAGCGACGGATCTGTGAGAGAGTGCGAAGACGAATTGAAAGTTCTGAGGCATACGGCATCGCACGTGCTTGCCCAGGCGGTTCAGAGGCTCTATCCCGGCACCAAACTCGCGATAGGTCCGGCAATCGATGACGGATTTTACTATGATTTCGATAAAGAGGGCGGTTTCGTCCCCGAAGATCTCGAAAAACTCGAAGCCGAGATGAAAAAGATCGTCAAAGAGAATCTCAAACTGGAGACGTTCACCAAGCCGCGCGGAGAAGCGATAGAGTACCTGAAATCCAGGGGCGAGGATTACAAAGTCCAGCTCGTGGAGGATCTTCCGGAGGACGCGCCGATCAGTTTCTACAAGCAGGGGGAGTTCACCGATCTCTGCGCCGGGCCCCATGCCCTTTACACGAAAGCGGTCAAAGCCTTCAAGCTGCTCTCCATCGCGGGCGCTTACTGGAGAGGCGACGAGAAGAACAAGATGCTCCAGAGGATCTACGGAACCGCGTTCTCCAGCAAAGAGGATCTGGAGAAGCACCTCGCGATGCTGGAGGAAGCCAAAAAGCGCGATCACAGAAAGCTCGGAAGGGAGCTGGGTCTTTTCGCGCTGATGGAGGAGGGCCCCGGATTCCCGTTCTTCCTTCCCAAGGGAATGGTCCTCAAGAACGCGCTTCTGGACTACTGGAGGGGGCTCCACGTCCGCGAGAACTACAACGAGATCTCCACGCCCATTATCCTGAGCCAGTCCCTCTGGCTCCAGTCGGGGCACTGGGATCATTACAAGGACAACATGTATACCACCGTCATCGACGACGAGAAATACTGCATAAAACCGATGAACTGTCCCGGCAGCATTCTCGTTTACAAGGTGTACACCCATTCTTACAAGGATCTTCCCCTGAGGGTCGCGGAGCTCGGACTGGTGCACAGGCACGAGAGGTCCGGAACGCTCCACGGTCTGATGAGGGTAAGATGCTTCACGCAGGACGACGCGCATCTGTTCATCACCCCGGATCAGATAACCTCGGAGATCAAAGGAGTCGTAAGACTGATCGACGAAGTCTATTCCAAATTCGGATTCAAATATCACGTCGAGCTTTCCACCAGGCCGGAGAACAGCATGGGCTCCGACGAGGACTGGGAGAGGGCGACGCAGGGCCTCATAGACGCTCTGAAGGAATCCGGCCTGAGTTACGTGGTGAACGAGGGCGACGGCGCGTTCTACGGCCCCAAAATCGATTTCCATCTCGAGGATTCGCTGGGAAGGACCTGGCAGTGCGGAACCATCCAGCTCGACTTCCAGATGCCCCAGAGATTCGATATTAACTATGTGGGCGCGGACGGCGAGAAGCACAGGCCGATAATGATCCACAGGGTTCTTTTCGGATCCGTGGAGCGCTTCATAGGGATACTTATAGAGCATTTCGCCGGAAAGTTCCCGGTATGGCTGTCTCCCGTGCAGGTGAAAGTCCTTTCGGTTTCCGAGAAGACTTTCCAGTACGCTTCGGAAGTCGCTTCCGCGCTGAAATCTGCCGGCATACGCACGGAGCTGGACAACAGAGACGAGAAGATCGGCTACAAGATACGCGAGGCCCAGCTCGAGAAAGTCCCGTATATGCTCGTTCTCGGCGAGAAGGAGAGCGAGGACGGAACCGTCGTGACCGTAAGGTGCAGGGACGGATCCGACGCCGGTTCCGTGAAAACTTCCGAATTCATTTCCAGAGTCCAGAAGGAGATCTCCGGAAGAATATGAAACTCTTTCCGGGATCCTCTCCGATCCCGGGGATTATCATTTTAATCACGAAAAAAAGTGAAATACGCGCGGATTATCCGCATTTTTATGGCAGCGGAAATGTCCTCGGCGGCCGGATGGCTTCTGTGCGGCGGCGGGAAAGGCAGCGAATTGTCCGGGCGTCTGGAGTCCAGAATCAGGGACGGGCTCGTCATTCCCGCGGAGGACGGGGACGCGATAGCATTCCTGAAGAAGCTGGCCGGAGACGGCGATCAGGACGCCCGGTGCATTCTCGGGACCGTTTACGAGTACGGCCTTGGCGCGGAGCAGTCTCTCCCGGAGGCGTTATGCTGGTACAGGGCGGCCGCCGATGCCGGAGACGGTTTCGCGAGAGAGGCCGCCGGCGACATATGCTTATGTCTGGGAGAAAGGCAGAGCAATCCCGGGAGCGCCGGCTATCTGGAGCTGGGGGCCGGCTACGGAAATGCCGGCTGCCTGATCCGTCTGGGGCTGAAGCAGGAGCTGGAAGGGACGGAGGAGTCTCTGAAAAAGGCCTTCGGATTATACAAGAAAGCCGCCGATGCCGGAGACGCGGTCGCGATGCGCTGCGTCGGGAACCTGTACGAATACGGGAAAGGCACGGAATTATCCCTGGAAAAGGCCGCCGAATATTACGGAAAATCCGCCGCCGGGGGCTACTACGCGGCCCAATGCGATCTGGGATACATGTACGAGCACGGCCGCGGGACGGAACAGTCCTACGAGAAAGCGGCGGAGCTTTATTCCGCATCCGCGGACAGAGGATATCCCAGAGCCAAGAATCTTCTCGGCCTGCTTTACCAGAGAGGCCTGGGCGTCGAGCAGTCCTACGAGAAAGCGTTCCTCCTCTACGAGGAAGCCGCGGCCGGAGGGGATGCCGATGCCGCTAACAATCTCGGGCTTCTGTACGAGTACGGCTGCGGGACGGAGCAATCCTATGAGAAAGCGATACGCTGGTACGGCACGGCTATGGCGGCGGGGATTCCGAAGGCGGCGTACAATCTCGGACTGATGTACAGGGACGGAAACGGCGTCGATCAGTCCTACGAAAAGGCTCTGAAGTTTCTGACTGACGCGGCCATGGAAGGCGATTCCGCATCGAAATATGCTATCGGATCAATGTACGAGAAAGGAGAGGGCGTCGAGCAATCCTACGAAAAAGCGGCGGAATGGTACGAGGCGGCCGCAGAGGACGGCGACGCCGACGCATGTTTCGGTCTGGGAGTTCTGTACGACGACGGAAACGGCGTCCCCCAGTCTTACGAGAAAGCGGCGGAATGGTACAGAAAGGGCGCCGCGCTCGGAGATATCCGGTGCCAGAACAATCTGGGGTTGATGTACGAGAACGGAGAGGGCGTAAACCAGTCTTATAAAGAGGCAGCCAGATGGTACAAGATGTCCGCAGACTCCGATAATCCTGTCGCCCAGTACAATCTGGCCAGGCTTCTGTACTCCGGATCGGGGGTTCCGCAGTCCTTCGGCGAAGCGATCGATCTCTATAAGAAAGCATTCGAAGGAGGCCGCGCCAGCGGCGCATACCAGATCGGGGTGATGTACGAGAACGGAGAGGGCGTAAACCAGTCTTACGAAGAGGCGGAGAAATGGTACAGGAAGGGCGCCGCACTCGGGGATTCGGATTCCCAGTTCGGTCTGGCTCTGCTGTATTATGAAGGCGAGGGGGTTCCGCAATCCCGCGAGGAGGCGTTCGGCTGGTTTATGAAGGCCGCGGAGCAGGGAGACGACGGCTCCTGCAACAACATAGGGTACATGTACGAGAACGGAGAGGGAACCGTGCAGTCCTATGAGAAAGCCGCAGAATGGTATCTCAGAGCCGCCGAAACCGGCCATGCGCTCGCCCAGTATCATCTCGGAACCCTTTACGAGAAAGGGAAAGGGGTTCCGCAGTCCGCGGAAGAGGCGGAGAGGTGGTACAGGAAATCCGCCGCCGGAGGCAGCGCCGACGCCCGGAAAGCGCTCAAAAGGCTGACCAAAGATCAGGCGAAGCGGAGAGTCACCCGGCGAAGCGGCCGTCGAGAACTTCCGAGAAGAACCCGGATATATCCTTGTAGCGCGGCTTTATTTTATCTCCGTATATCGTCCTGAAATCGTTTTTCACGGAAATCACCGGCCACCCCATCTCCTCCGCGTGTTTTCTCAGAGGGATAGTGCGTTCCGGGTTTCCGTAATCCCTCACGGAGTCGTCCGCCAGAAGCATGAAGCTCATCGATCTGTATTCCGGATTCTCGGATACGAACGTCAGCATGCTGTAGTCCCCGGTTCCGTTTCCGAATGCCAGAACCGGCCTTTTTCCTATGCTCTGGATGAGTTTCACCACTTTATTGAGCCCGGATGCGACCATGAGCACTTTATCCGTGTAAACCAGCTCCTCGTCCTTTCCCAGAATATAGTCGAGGCCGTCTTTCTCCCCCTGGCGGGAGGCGACGAGCAGATAGTCGGTTCCGATGATCTGGTTCGGAGGGATGTCGACCGCGCCTGAAAGCGTCGTCCTGACGTTGAGCGACTCCGTCGCCGAGCATACGAATACCGTGAATCCTTTTGATTTGAGGTATTCTATTATCTGCACCATGGGAAGATAGAACAGATTCTTGCGGGCCGCCCCCTCGAAGGTTCCGGACGGTCCGGAAAGGAATCTCTCGACGTACTGCCTGTATTCGGAGACGGTCATTCCGCTGAAAGCTTTCGCGTTGCAGTTGTTCTTCCTCTCCGTAAAGCCGGGCTTTTTGACGCCGGTGCGGATGGCTTCGATCATCTCCTCCGCCATTCTCTTCTGCTCTTCGGAGGGATTGTAGGAGGGATCGTTCAGCACGCGGCGGAGATACATCACCCATTCGATGTCTCCCGGATTGTTCTCGGAAAGGATGGTGCCGTCCATGTCGAATACGGCGATGCGGTCCTCTTCCGGGATAAAACATCCGGAATCTTTGCTGGTAACCGATTCTACGTATTTCTGAAGCTCTCTGACAGGTTCGGATCCGCTGACCCATAGGCTGAACGGATCGTTTCCGGAAGAAGTATCGCTCATCTGTCCGGCTAATCGGTAGCACTGATTAAAAATGTTGGTTCCGCCGTCATCTTCTGACTATGATGCAGAGGATATCCTCGTCTTCGACGATGTGGTCCATTCCCACGGTCTGTCCCGGGAATTTGGCGCTTTTTCCCCAGACCATCGCATATCTGAAATTGTTTTTGAAGTCTCTGTGGATCAGCTCGCAGACATCGCCGACCGTGTTCCCGCGTTTGACAATAAGGGGAACATCCAGATCCGCTTCCTGGCCCTGGGGTTTCAGGAAGATGCGTATCATGTCTATAGTCTCGTAGATGGCCTGCTTCAGTTCCTCCATGCCGTATCCGGTCGCGGCGGAAACGGGGATGTTGCGGTAGGCGGCATGCATCTTCTGGACTTCCTCCAGCTGTCCCGGCTTCGCGAGATCCACTTTGTTTATGGCCATTACTGCTTTGATGTAAACCCTGTTTCCGGAGAGAACGTCCAGCATCTGCTCCACGTCGATATCCTCGCGGACCACTATAGTGGCATTCACGTGGCCGTAGGCGGCCGCCATATCTTTTATCGTTTCGACGGTGATTTTCGTCAGTTTCAGGGTGGGTTTGACGATGATTCCGCCGTGATCCCCTCCGGTGATAACCACATCCGGCTTTTTCTGGTTAAGACGGATGGCGGCGTTGTACAGTTCCTTGAAAAGGACGTTCATGTTGGGGTTGAATATATCCACCACGAGAAGGATGACGTCCGCCGATCTGGCTGCCGCGATGACCTCTCTCCCTCTTCCCTTTCCGCGGGAAGCGTCTTTGATCAGACCCGGCATATCCAGAATCTGGATTTTGGCGTGGTTGTACTCCATCACTCCGGGGACGACGTCCAGAGTCGTGAAGTGATACGCTCCGACCTCTGATTTGGCGCCGGTCAGCTGGTTCAGAAGGGTGGATTTTCCGACGGAAGGAAATCCCACCAGGGCTACGGTCGCGTTTCCGGCTTTCTTGACGTAGAATCCCTTGGTCGGGCCTTTGGAAGCGCGTCTCTTTTCCTCTTCCTCGTTGAGACGGGCTATTTTCGCTTTGAGTTTTCCGATATGGGCTTCGGTCGCTTTGTTGTATTTGGTCTTGGAAATCTGCTCTTCCAGTTCCTTAATCTGTTCTTCGATCGTTGCCATATCTTTCGCCGACGAGACCCCATAGAAATAACTTATATATCACTATGCGCAAAAAGCGTGTTCCGGGATTCGGCGGCCGGTTTATTCTGTCTGAAACAATAACATTGCGTCAAAGCCGCTATCAGCGGATAAGGCTGTAAAGATTCGGAAATGGTTTGAGGGGCCGGGGCCCCTCCTGCGGTATTGTTTCGTTTTTTAGAACGATCAGCTGCTGCCTGCAGGGTATCCGGGCCCGTAGCTGCATATCTTGGAAACATCGGAACGGTCGGCCCATCCGATGAGACTCAGGTATTCCTGGAACGCTTTGTCGGTGTCGAAGTTCTTGAAGACCGCGTTGTCCGGATAGAACGTCTTGGCGAAGAACACGAAGCTCGCGGGGCATCCGGGGCCGGCGGTCACCATGAACGAAAGCGAATAGATCGCGGTGTTTTCGTTCACGTAGCCTTTGACCTGGTCGATTCCCAGCTGCACGGCGTCCTTGACGGCCTGCTCTCCGCCCTCTCCGTAGATTCCGGAGGGCTCGACGATGATCATGTCGAGTCCGCGCGTCTTCTGGCACGCGGCCATGTCCTCGGGGGTGAACGCCACGTATCCGGTTCCGAAGTAGTCTCCGACGTTGTTTCCTCCGCACTCGATCGATCTCTCATAATCGCCGCTGGTTTTGGAAAGAACCTTGTTGGTGGCACCGGGATAGCAGTTCTCCACGTACACCGTAAGGATCTTCGGCTTGTCCTTGTCGGCGATCTTGGCCACTTCCTTCACGATGGGCTCGTAGTAGCTCATGTACCAGTCGTAGTACTTCTCGGCCTGCTGCCAGCAGGAGTTCTTCTGGACTCCTCCGAACAGGTATCCGTAGGTCATGACTCCGCTGAGGGTTCCCTCTTCCCAGGAGGGAAGACGGACTATGGAAACGTCGGGGTTCTTTCCGAAGTCGTTCTCGAGGTTCTTTCCGTAGGAGCCGGCGCTTCCCAGGCAGATTTCGACGTGCCCGTAGGTCTTGATGAGCGTGGAAACCACTTCGGCCTGGACCTCTCCGTTGCTGGTTCCGGTCACGAGGACCTCGCCTTTGCTCGGATCGGTTCCGAAGTTGAGAGCGACCTCGTTGTTGTATTTCCTGACCTGCTGGTCTCCTCCGACGATCTTGCTTTTGGGATCCTTGTTGATCACGATGAGGACGTCTTCCGCCTGGCATTTGTTGACCGCGACGATGTTCACTCCGTCGCGGACGGTGAAGGAGCGGATCTCCCCGTCGATGTTCTTGTAGTAAAGGGTGGTCGCTTTGCCGTCGATCATGGACTGGACGGCAGAAGCGTCCTTGCCGTCGATAACTCCGTCGTTGTTCGCATCGCACCAGGGATAGGCGCCGGCCTTTCCTCCGGCTTTGATGACGGCGTTGATCACGCGGACGTCGTCCGCGTCTATGTCTTTGTCTCCGTCGCTGTTGCCGCGGATCCATAAAACAGGCGAAGATGAGTAGGAATCAACCGAAGTATCATCCTCCTTCTCGTTACCTCCTCCGTTGTTTGTTAACAGGATTGCTGCGGCCGCAATTGCGATTATCGCAACTACCGCCGCTATAATGATGTACGTTTTAACTGAACTCATTATATCGAATTCTACAAGTTATTTTATATTATATAAATGGATTATTTGTCCAATCTGTTCTGAAGAGCAAAGCAGGTACTATTATGGGAAGGATTATCGGTAAAAGGAAAAAAAAGTCTGATATATCGGGTGATGCCGACGTGGCCGGAATGTATAACCAGTACTCCGTATTCCGCTACAAAAAGTTCATCGCCATGCTAGGTCTTCTTATCCTGCTCGTCGTTGCCGCGCTTTACGGAATGACGGTGGGATCGTATCCGATATCATTTCAGGAGGTTTATCAGGTAATCGTGGATCATCTGTTCGACCTGGGCTCTCCTCTTGAAACCACGGATCAGCGCGTTGTCTGGGAACAGCGTATGCCACGTCTTCTGACCGCCGTGGTAACCGGGGCAGGTCTGGCTGCCGCCGGCGCGGCGATGCAGAGCATGATGAAAAACCCGCTTGCCGATCCGTATACCACTGGAATATCTTCGGGAGCCAGCTTCGGCGCCGTGGTCGCCATAACGCTGGGGATTTCCATAGGATCTCCGCAGAACGCTACGGTTTTGTTCGCATTCATTTTCTCCCTGGTGCCTGCAACTGTTATTGTTCTTCTTTCCACATTCAAAAAAGCTACTGCGGCCATGATGATTCTCGCCGGTATCTCCGTGATGTACATTTTCAACGCCATGACCCAGTACATGATGATAGTCTCCGACAGCGAGACCACGGCCGCGGCTTTCGAGTGGACCGTCGGTACGCTGAACAAATCCAGCTGGACTTCTCTGCCGGTAATGTCTGCCGTCGTGATAGCCGGTTCTGTAATCCTGATGTTCCTTTCCAGATACCTGAATGCTATGAATTCCGGAGACAACTACGCGAAAACGGTAGGAGTCAACGTCGAAAGGATGAGAGTGGCGATTCTCATAGTAATCTCTATCGTTTCTGCATCCGTGGTCAGTTTTACCGGGATCATAGGGTTCGTGGGTCTCGTCGCGCCGCATATCACCAGAATATTCCTGGGTTCCGACAACAGGTACCTGATTCCGGGATCGATCCTTATGGGCGCTACGATCCTGGTCCTGTGCGACATACTGGCCAAGTCTTTCACCACGACCGCTCTGCCCATAGGAGTAGTCACCGCGTTCGTCGGAGGCCCGATATTCCTGTTCCTTATCGTCAGGCAGAAAAAGGAGGTGTGGCGATGGAAATCAGACTCGAGAATCTCAGTTTCTCATACGGTCCCGTCCCCGTATTCGAAGATATCAACCTGACTATAGACAAACCCGAGCTGGTATGCATACTGGGTCCGAACGGCGCAGGCAAATCCACGCTGATGCATTGCATGAACAAGCTTCAGACTCCGACATCCGGAACGATATACATCGACGGAAAGAATCTGAAGTCTTATTCCCTGAAGGAACTGGCGAAAATCGTCAGTTTCGTCCCTCATTCCGAGGATACGACGTTCTCCATGCCGGTTCTCGATACCGTGCTTCTGGGAAGAATGCCCCATGCAGGCACGATCATGTCCGAGAAGGACGTCCGCATCGCGGCCGAAAACCTGAAACTGCTCGGGATGCAGGATTTCGCCATGCACGGTTTCGACGAACTGTCCGCGGGGCAGCATCAGAAGGTGATGATCGCGAGAAGCCTGACCCAGGAGCCGAAAATAATGCTTCTGGACGAGCCCACGGCGAATCTCGACGTTAAATTCCAGATGCTCGTCATGAGGCTTCTCAGGGACGTGGCGAAGCTGAAAGGAATTACCGTGATCACGATATGCCACGATCTGAACGTCACGTCCATGTATGCGGACAGAGTCGTCATGCTCTGCGATCACAGGATTTACGCGGACGGATCTCCCAAGGAGGTTCTGACCAGGGAGAACATAGTAAAACTGTATGGCATAGATTGTGAAATTATCGATATCCAGGGGAGGCCCCATATAGCTCTTCTCGACGGTGACGAACTGGATTCCCATCTCAGCGACAATATGGTATCCGGGTCCGGCGGCGAGTGATTGAACCGGATGCGGCGCGGAATTTCCTCCCGTTAACCGCATCCGTTATTTTTTACCGGCCGGTTTTCATTCCGGCTCCGGTTCTCCGCCGCCGAATCTTTTTATGGCATAGAACACGGCAACGATGGAAACCAGTCCGAGTATGGTGACGAATATGCTCTGCCAGAATCCGGCTATCAGGAAGAACACGAAACACACCGCGGCAACCAGGATCGCATACGGAGTCTGGGTGGACACGTGTTCGATATGGTTGCACTGGGCGCCTGCGGACGACATCACCGTCGTGTCGGATATCGGAGAACAATGATCTCCGAAAACCGCTCCCGCGAGGCACGCGCTGACTCCGACGACCATGAGCGGATCGTTAATGTCGAACACGGTAAGCACTATGGGAAGCAGAATGCCGAACGTTCCCCAGGACGTTCCCGTGGAAAACGAGATGAAGCAGGCGACGAGCATGAACGCCGCCGGAAGGAAAGCCGTTCCTCCGAACCCGTCTATCACAGATTTGACGTACGATGCCGAATCCAGCTGCCCCCTGGTCATTTCGCATAGGGTCCAGGCGAATATCAGAATCAGTATGGCGGGAACCATGTTGCGGAAACCCGCGGGAAGGCACCCCATTATCTCTTCGAATTTCAGGACTTTTCTCAGCAGGAAATATACCAGAGTAAGCATCAGCGCGATTCCGGAACCGTATACCAGCCCTATCGACGCGTCGCAGTCCGCGAAAGAATCCTGCAGACTGGCTCCGCTGAAGAACCCGCCCGTGTACATCAGTCCGATTATGCATCCGGGAATGAGAAACAGGAATATCGGAAGCACGAGATCTATCACTTTCCCGCTTCCCGAAGGTTCCTCGTCCTGATCTTTGCCGGCGGGATTGAACGGGACTGTGTAAAGATCTCCCTTCAGAGCATTGGATTCGTGCTTTTTCATCGGACCGATGTTGATTTCGAAAAATATTATGCAGAGCACGGCGGCTATCGTGAAGAGAGCGTAAAAGTTGTATTCTATGCTTTTAGCGAACAGGGTGTAAGGGTTGATCACTCCTTCGAGGCCCGCTTCCCCTATCGCTCCCGAAACCGCGGCGGCCCAGGAGCTTATGGGCGCGATGATGCATACCGGGGCCGCGGTGGAATCTATGAGGTAAGCGAGTTTCGCGCGGGAAACCTTATGGGCATCCGTGACCGGGCGCATGACCGATCCTACCGTCAGGCAGTTGAAGTAATCGTCGATGAATATAACGCATCCGAGGATCACCGTGGACAGCTGGGCGGTTTTGCGGCTGCGTATGCGGGAAAGGGCCCATTCGCCGTACGCTCTCGTTCCTCCGGATTTGAGAGCCAGAGCGCCGAACGTTCCGAGAATTACCAGGAAAATCAGGATTCCGACGTTCCACGAATCCGTCAGAACTCCTACGAAACCGGACTGGAACATTATGTTGATCGAATTCTCGACGTTTCCGTCGCCCGCGAAT
>JAEEKU010000116.1 GCA_016282555.1 Methanomassiliicoccaceae archaeon | reverse complement strand
TTGTCGGCTTCGTTGTACAGGCGTATCTCTATCTTCTTAAGCGCGGAGGAGACGTTCGCCGCGACGGATTCGGATATGATCCTTTTCGGGAAGATATTGTTTCTGTAGCGGACGTCCAGATAATTCTCCGCATTCTCCGCGAATCTTCCGAAAGCCTTCTCGTCTGGAGTAACCGGGAGGGAGAAATACAAATCGCGGTTTTTCTCAAGTTCCGGATTGCGGAGAATCACCGATTCCAGAACTTTTTCCATTTCCTTTCTCATCGGTCCGTAAACGTGCCCGTAGGTTTTCCTGATTCTCTGGAGATCTTCTTTCCTCGCGATTGCCGACAGTTTTCTGGCCGCTATGGCGAAGCTGTCCCCGTCCTTGTGTTCGATGGTATCGAAAAGTCCGGGAATCGCCGCGTCGTCTTCTTCCAGAACGTGAAAGTATCCGTCGCAGGCCATGCGGACGGATTCGTCTCCCCTGAGGCGGATCTCGCGGATTTTTTCGCAGACGGAGCGCTCCCTCGCGGATGCGAGAAGAAAAACGGTTTCGGAAACGGTTCCGGGATCAGGGCTGTTCAGGAGCGCCGTCATCAGAGGCAGGAACTCGCCGCGGTAATTGTCTTTCAGCCACGTATTTTCCGAAACGGCTCCTTTTCTGCCGCCGTCCAGAAGATCCAGGGCGTCCATCAGGCGATCCCGGTATTCCGTTCCGGATACGGCCAAGTCACAGGCCTCTGGATTCCAGGGCTTTCATGAGTATTTTGGCTTCCTCTTCGGTGAGCGTGACGCCTTTTCTCATCTTGCGGTCGGGAGACCAGTCTCTGATGTCGTATTTGGGCTCCTTGTCGTTCCAGCTTATGAGGTTAAGCTCTTTGGTCCAGCCTTTGGAGCTTTCGGAGAGGACGGCTATCTGTTCGACTATCTCGTATTTGATTTCTGCAACTGCCATATATTTCCCTGAGCGGTCAGTCTATCACGACGATTTAAAATTTAGGCATGCGCGGAGTTCCGGCGATCCCGTTCCGGGAACGGATCCGGCGGAAAGGACAGCATCCGGATTGATTCCGGGCGCCGGAACTTCCGGCCGGAACCGGTATGCCAGAGTCAGGAACCCGGCGCAACTCTTATATCCGGATGTCCCGTATATACGGCAAGTTGGATTCATATGTCGCATAACGGCGTTCCGATAGGATGCGTGCTCCGGTAATGGACCTTACGATCGTCTATATTATTATCATAGCATTACTGATCGCTTGCTCCTCGTTTTTTTCGATGTCCGAGACCGCTTTCACCAGCGCCAGCGTCATCAGGCTGAAGAAAATGGCCCAGGACGGAGACGTCCGCGCCGGCAAAGCCGTGATGATCATCGAGGATTACGACAAGTTCCTCACGACGGTGCTCATAGGGAACAATCTCGTCAACATCGCGGGAACCTCCCTGGCGACGCTGGTCTTCGCGCTGCTTCTCGGGGCCGAGTCCGGAGCCGTGTTCTCCACGGTGTCCATGACCGTGCTGGTTCTCATCTTCGGAGAGATTATTCCGAAATCCATAGCGAAGCAGCGTCCCGAGCGCGTGTGCATCAGGGTCTGCGGTGCCATACGCGTTCTGGAGATCGTCCTGAGCCCGGTTTCGTGGATGTTCAGGAAGCTCACCGCGGCGATCTCGCGGGGAGAGGAGGGAGCGACCATCACCGAAGACGAGCTCAAAGTCATGATCGACGAGATCGAAGACGAGGGGGTTCTCGAGAAGAGGGAGAGCGAGCTCATAAAATCGGCGATCAGATTCGACGACATCCAGGTTTCGGAGGTGTACATTCCGAGGATGGACGTGGAAGCCGTCGATATATCGATGACTCCGGACGAGGTCGGAGAGGTTTTCGTCCGCACCGGATACTCCAGGCTTCCCGCCTACGAGAACACCATCGACAACATTATCGGCGTTATCTACGCCAAGGAGTTCTACGCCGATCAGTTCAAAGGAACCATGCCGGAGGTCAGGGACCTCGTCAGGCCCATAAAGTCTGTTCCGGAGACGGCCAGCATCGCCAACCTGATGGCCGACTTCCAGAAATCCAAGATACACATGGCCGTTGTTCTCGATTCCTACGGGGGAACGATGGGGATAGTCACCATGGAGGATCTTCTGGAGGAGCTCGTCGGGGAGATATGGGACGAGAGCGACGAAGTCCAGCACGACGTCACCGCGGTCTCCGACGGAGTGTTCAAAGTCAAAGGCACCGCGAACATATTCGACGTTATGGAGAAGATCGAGCTTCCGTTCGACCCGGAGGGCTACGAGGATTACTCCGTAAACGGATACATCTGCTACAAGCTCGGGAGAGGTCCCGCGAGAGGGGATACCGTGAGGATACCCCACGCGGATATAGTGGTGAAGGGCGTCAAAGGGCGCCGCGTGACGGAAGTGGAGTTCAGGAAGGAGGAGTCTCCTCAGGAAGACTGAGCACCTTTTCCAAGAACTCTCTCAGATTCGCAGCGGCGACGTCTTTTCTGGCCGGATGAGACTGGATTTTCCCGGTTATGGCGATAACGTCCCCGTGGTGGGCGACCTCCTTCACGGAGGAGACGGCCTTCTGCTTGTCCAGACGGAGGTAGAACATGCAGTCCTCGTCCGTGCGGTTATCGGCGTCTTCGATGATCCATCTGCAGACGGGTTCCCCCAGCCTTCTGAAGAGCGCGATGAACTCTTTCTGTTTAGAGAGGCGGGCCTCCAGTATAGTCATGATCTCTCCGTGCTCGCCCTCGCAGGGCTCCTCCGTTATCTCCGGGGTTCCCGCTATCTCTTCGGTGGCGGCCCTCAGGAGCTCCTTGTCCTCCGTGGGGTAGCAGAAAGTCTGAATTCTGATCCAATGAAATGCTGCGCTCATTCTCCGGCCTCCTTTATCGTGGGTATCAGAGAGAACAGTTTTCCGGGATCCCCGGAGGAGATGACTACGACTCTTTTTCCCGTGAGCTTCAGAGCCACTCCGGACTCTTCGCCGACCGCTGAATAGGTTTTGTGTTTCACTCCTTTGAGGTTCCAGGAACCGTAGTTTCTGATGGCGGTCATATCTCCCGTTTTCTTGTCTATGACGGTATCGAAAGGTATGGTGATTCTCTTCAGAATGTAGCGGATGCGGATGTCGTCCTCCGTCACGGTCACCTCGAATCTGATGAGGAAACATGCGGCGGAGATCAGCGCGAATACGGCCGCGACGGCGGCTATCGACCATTCCGGTATATCCGAACCGAAGACGTATTTCATGACGATCATGAAAACCGCTGTGGACGCGAATACGGCGGCCAGCAGCGCCGACAGCATTCTCGGGATAACCGGTCTCGATTCTGTGAAAGAATCCATGCGCGGGTATAGCCCTGTTATTTTATAAGTAGCGTCAGCCGGAATGCGGACGGGAAAGCGGGAGCAGGCAGCAGTTGCCGGCAGATGCCGGAGCCGTCCGGTTCCTGTTCCCGATGTTTAAATAATATAATGAAACCTTTAAATATGAAAAATATATCCCAAAGTCGCTGGTCCCATAGCTTAGCACGGTTCGAGCGTCCGGCTGATAACCGGAAGGTCATGAGTTCAAATCTCATTGGGACCACTACGTTCATTTTTCGGCGCGGCCGGTATTTTCCCGAATCAAACGGGGCGAAAGCGATCTCTTTTAACGGCAGTTCTCAGATCATGTCAAATCATCGAAGGAATCCTCTTCTTATCAGGCTGCCTGATCTCTTCGGCGCCTTAGTTTCTGTCAAGATAACTTCATATCACTACGGTGCGGACTCCGCCGGCGATAAGATTAAGGGTCCGTTGTGCGTACGTCTCCTCGGAGATGAACAGGATGGCTACCGAATCTTTCTATGAAGACATGGTAATAGATACGCCCGAGGCTGTGGCAAACTTCGTGTCGTTCCTAGAGGAGGAGCCGACGATCGCTGTGGACAGGAGTTTCTCCGTCAAACATGCCGACAAGGAATGTATGGATCGTCTCATGGAGAAGTACAGGAAGAAGGATTGAGCATGGGCGGCGCGTACGATATCGTTCCGCTGTCCGACCTTCTCGAGAACTGTTCGGCCGAGGATGTGTCTGCGTTTCTCGCTGATTACAGGGCGGTCTTCGACTCTGCCACCGAGTCGTTTCTAAGGGAGAGGACTATCTCTCCAGGACGTATCTTGTTACGGACGAGGAAGACGGGATCATCGGCTACGTGACACTCAGCATCAAGTGTACCGCCATACCAGAGGACAGCGGTATCGATCCGAAGATCCTCTGCAAGATGAACATCGACGGCAGGAGCGGCGTTGCCCAGGCCTATCTTCTGGGCCAACTGTCGAGGTCCTCTAAGGCCCCCAAAGGTTTCGGGGAGGAGTTGATCAAGGTTGCATTCGCGGAGCTCGAGGTTGCCAAGAGGAAGGTAGGGTGCCGGATGCTCCGGCTGGACTGCCACGACGAGTTGATCCCCTACTATGAGGGGCTGGGCTTCAAGTTTATCCGCAAGAACGAGGCAGGAACCCTCAACCAGATGGTCATCTTCATATGATTCCTCGGTGGCCGGGACTCGCTATCAGCTTTCCCAGCCTGATGTCGCCGGGAAGAAGTTCTTACAGAGCAACGTCTGTCCGGCATCCAGATCCGTCCGGCGCGCGTACCGATATATTTACAAAATGAAACATATAACGGCCGCGACCATGTCTGAAAAGGAAAACTGCCCGAAGGGATGCGATGCGTCAGGATCCCCGGGCCCCTTCATAGGCTTCTACGGCCTCCCGGTTCTTCTGACGTATGCGGGCATCGTGTCCGCCGTCATCGGAATCTGCACGGCCTTCCGCGGCGAGCTTGTCCTGTCCATGGTCTGCCTCATAGTCTCTGGCTTCTGCGACATGACGGACGGTACCGTCGCGCGCTCTTTCAGTCAGCGCACCGAGGAGGAGAAGTCGTTCGGGATCCAGGCCGATTCGCTTGCAGATTCCGTGAGTTTCGTGGTTCTGCCGGTGGCGATATCTCTCGGCATGGGCAACGACGGCCCTCTGAGCATCGCAGTCTACGCGTTTTACGTGCTCGCCGGGCTGATCCGCCTCGGATACTTCAACGTCCTGGCATCCAGGTCCGGGATCGAATACTACACCGGCCTTCCCGTGTCCGCCGTGTGCGCGGCATTCCCCGTGATATGGATAGCGCGTCAGTTCGCGGAGGGTTTGCCTGTCGCCCTGTTCGATGCCGCTATGGTTCTGATGGCGCTGCTGTTCATCTCTAGAATCAGGATAAACAAGCTGACCCGGACCGGGCAGGCGGTGCTGGGGGCGCTTGCGGCCGCAGGGATCGCCGTAATCCTCTTACTCGATCGATGCGGATCGCGGATCCGCCCGGGATGCCTGAGGCGCGGAGTATTTTTTTGTTAAACAGTGCGTGATCCAGCCCAGGGCGACTCCGATAGCGATCGCCGCGACGGATTGGAGGACGTAATCTCCTCCGTCCATTTTCATAAACGCCTGGACGACGACGGTGACGGCGGATCCGGCGGTCAGACCGATTATGGCGAAGTATGTGGTTTTCCTGTTGTGAGTCACGAAATGATCGACGACCTTCGCGAACAGGAGGCCCCCGATGATCGCTCCCGCGATCAAAGGCGCGACAGAAACGAGATCCAGCTCGCTCAGGGCGTTTATGACCGCAGAGAACAGTCCGAGCGCCAGGAGCACGGTGGAGCCGCTGATTCCCGGAGACAGAAGGCAGACTCCGTAGATAACTCCGGCCGCCGCCATCGCCAGCGGGCCGGAGGACGCCTCCCATCCGACGGAGAAAGTGTTGAGAAGGAGGACCAGGATCATCAGGGCGAACCCCGCGGCAAGCGCCAGAACGTTGAAGGATGTCAGTTTCTCCGTGTCGCCGGCCTGCTTCCAGATATCCGGAAGCTGCATGGATACGGCGGTCGCGAAGAAGAACATCAGCGGAATCTCGTACTCCTCGATAAGGAAATTCAGTCCTTTGATGCAGACGAAGGCGCCGGCGATGCCCACGGCGGCTATCGTGATTATAAACCAGAAATCTTCCTTCAGGTATGTGGCAGGCTTCGAGAGGTCGCGGATCAGCCTGTCGTAGATTCCGAAGATGACGGCCAGAGTGGCGCCGCTGACGCCGGGCATCATCATGAATATCCCTATGACCGCCGCGATCAGGGCGTTCCTCAGCGTCTCTGCCATCTTCATATCCGGCCGTATGGGGTTACGCATATAGAGAATTGCCCCGGGAACCCCCTGGCCGGCTTAAACAGCCCGTCAGAAGTTTCCGCCGCCGGAGAAGCGTACTCTGTCCTTCGCTTGTTGTAAGAATAAAAACGGTTCAGCAGCACCCCTTTTTGCAATAACCGGAGCCTGTATTTCCAGAAGAAGGGCTCCGGCAGCATGCATTTCCGCGGCCTTTTCACCGGACATAAAAGCGTCATGGGAACGTCCGTCCAGTCCATTGTCCGTATCGTCTTGGAAACGGCGTTTTTCCATCAGCATGCCAGGTCCGGAGTGCAAGTATAAAATAGTTTAAACCGGATAAAAAATCACGACATATTACTGTCTCTGAAGGAGCCTGATTAGAATGAGCGACGTCATTATGCCATCTGCCGGCAAAGCAGGGGGAGACCGTTATCCGGGACGCGGAAAAACCGCAGATAAGCGGTCCGGTTCCGGAATAGCCGGTTTTATTTTGTTTTTGACTGTACTTACCATTTCCGCAGCCGTCGTACCGGTTTTTTTCAACGAAGCGGATGCAGGCGGCGACACTCCGATAGAAGGTTCGGATGAGATCCTGGGCGGCACCGGGACTTGGGACGATCCGTATGTTGTAACAGATACCGCATTTTGGGAAGCACAATCTGAATATCCTCAGGCTTTCTTTCATGTGATAATTTCCGACTCTGTAACTTCTATCGACAGTTATGCGTTCCTAAGATGCGGCAAGCTCAGGGCGGTTGACATACCGGCTTCCGTTACCTCGATCGGAGATTATGCATTCTACGGCTGCTCTACTCTGAACTCCGTCGATATACCGGAAACCGTGACCTCGATCGGAAGTTATGCGTTCAGCGGTTGCCAGTTAGACCAGATAACCATACCCTCTTCCGTCACATTCATCGGAGATTATGCGTTCAACGACTGCTCTACAACGTCGCTAACTCTGCTCGCTTCCGTCACTTCCATCGGAGCTGCCGTGTTTCAGCACTGCAACTTCAGCAGCATTGTAATACCTTCTTCCGTCACTTCCATCGGAAAAAATGCGTTTAACAAATGCTCTTTTCTTCAGTCGGTAACCATACCTTCTTCCGTCACTTCCATCGGAGATTATGCGTTTGCATATACTCAGCTGCAGTTGATTACGATACCGTCTTCCGTTACCTCTGTCGGAAAGGGCGCGTTCACTAATTACAGATTCTTTGACGGTCCGACTCAGTTAGAATACAGCGAACTTCCGGGCTATACCTATGCCGGCAAAGGAGGTTTGCTCGATGATAAATTACAGCGTATCAAAACCGGCTTTGAGTTTGTCGCTGACGATCTGAAATTCCGTGTTTCGTCCGTGGAGCCCCTGGAAGTTTCTGTCTCTGGCTGTGAATCGGTCCCGGCAGACCTTATCATTCCTGCCGAAGTATACTACGGGCCGCTGAAATTTGCAGTCACCTCTGTGGGTAATGATTCCTTCTGGGACAACAAAGCGCTCCGGTCGGTAATCCTGCCCTCCTCCGTGAAATCCATCGGGGAGTTCGCGTTTGAAAATTGCATTTCTCTTCAGTCTGCGACTATACCATCCTCCGTGACTTCCATCGGTTACGGTGCGTTCGAAGGATGCACGTCTCTGCAGTCGGCAACCATACCCTCCTCCGTGAAATCCATCGGGGAGTTCGCGTTCAGCGGCTGCGCGTCCCTTCAGTCCGTGACTGTACCTTCTTCCGTCAGCTCAATAGGGACAGGCGTGTTCAGAAACTGCACATCCCTCCAGTCTGTGGCTATACCATCCTCTGTGACTTCTATCGGGGACTTCGCGTTCAGCGGCTGCGCGTCCCTCCAGTCTGTGGCTATACCATCCTCTGTGACTTCCATCGGAATGTACGCGTTCTACGACTGCACGTCCCTCCGGTCTGTGGCTATACCATCCTCTGTGGCTTCCATCGGGGAATCTGCGTTTGACGGCATCAGCTTCTATGACGGTTCGGATCTGCTGGGATACAGCGAACTTCCCGGCTATACCTACATAGGCTCTGAAGGAAAGTTATACCGTCTCGCGGAATCCGGCTCCGAGTTCGTCATTGATAATCTGAAATTCCGTGTTTTGCCCGGGGAATCCGTAAAAGTCGCCGTCGAAGGTTATGAATCGGTTCCGGCGGAGGCAGATCTTGTAATTCCTGCCGAAGTGCTGTACGGAGGAGGCAGATATTCAGTTACTTCCGTGAGCAGCAATTCGTTCTTCGGCTGTACTTCGCTTCAGTCGGTTTTCATACCTTCCTCGGTCGCTTCCGTCGGCCAGAGAGCGTTCTCCGGCTGTACTTCACTGAACGAATTCTCAGGAACTTACAGCGGAATCGTCAGCAAGGTGATGCTGGTCAGCGGATCGGCTCTCGTGTCCTGCGCGGCGGGACCGGAGGTCGCATATGTCAGCATACCTTCTTCCGTAACTCTGATAGCCGGCTATGCGTTCTATAACTGCACCTCTCTCCGGACAATAGGCATACCTTCTTCCGTCACCTATATCGGAGAATTCGCGTTTTACAACTGCGCATCCCTCCAGTCTGCGACTATACCTTCTTCCGTCACTTCCATCGGAGAATACGCGTTCAGAGACTGCACGTCTCTCCGGTCTGCGGTCATACATTCTTCTGCAGTCTTCGTCGGGGGTTTCTACAACTGCACGTCTCTCCGGTCTGTAATTCTGCCTTCTTCCGTCACTTCCATCGGGCTCTGGGCGTTCAGCGGCTGTACTTCGATGCAGACAATTAACATACCTTCTTCAGTCACTTACATCGGTTTTACCGCGTTCGAAGGGATCCAATTCTACAACGGCATAACTCCTCTGGACTACAGGGAACTTCCCGGCTATGACTACGAGGGTTCGGACGGAAAACTGTACCGCTTCGACGTCAAAGCAGGCACTATATTCGTCAAAGACAATCTGAAATACCTCATCACGTCCGCGGAGACGATGGAAGTCTCCGTCGAAGGTTTCGAAACGGCAGCGGCGGAGACGGTTCTCGCAATTCCTGCCGAAGTATCGCACAGAGGATATGAATTCGCAGTCACTTCCATAGGAAAGAAAGCGTTTGCCGGCTGCGCATCCCTGCAGTTTGCCGCCATACCCTCCTCGATCGCATCCATCGGAGACCGCGCGTTCGACGGTATTTATTTCCTTAACGGCGCGTCTTTGCTGGATTACAGCAATATTCCCGGCTATAACTACAAAGGTTCGAACGGGGCATTATACCGCTTCAGCGCCGAAGTCGGTTTCAAATTTGCTGCGGACGGCCTGATATTCGGCGTCTCGTCCGCGGATCCGCTGGAAGTCTTCGTCGAAGGTTACGAATCGGTTCCGGCAGATCTTGTGATTCCCTGCAAAGCGTCATACGGGGTGCTGGAATTCGCAGTCGTCGCTTTAGGCGACTCTTTATTCGCGGACTGCGCATCCTTGCAGTCGGTAACCATACCGTCTTCCGTGACGCTTATCTGCCCGGGCGCGTTCAGCGGCTGCACTTCCCTCCAGTCCGTGACCATACCATCTTCCGTGACTTCCATCGGGGGATCCGCGTTCAGCGGCTGCACTTCCCTCCAGTCCGTGACCATACCTTCCTCCGTCACCTTCATCGAACCGAGAGCGTTCAGCGGCTGCACGTCTCTGCAGACGGTAACCATACCCTCTTCCGTCTTCTACGTCGGAGAGGATGCGTTCAGCGGATGCACTTCCCTCCAGTCCGTGACCATACCCTCATCCGTCACCTCCGTCGGCTTACGCGCGTTCGGCGGATGCACTTCCCTGAACGAATTCTCGGGAACGTACGAAGGAATCGCCGACGGAATCATGCTTATCAGCAAATCGGCCGTCGTGTCCTGCGCGGCAGGACCTCAGGTCGTTTCCGTTGCCATTCCCTCATCCGTGAGATCCATCGAAGACGGAGCGTTCGATAACTGCTCCCTCCGGCGGATCGACATCCCCTCTTCCGTGACCCATGTCTCGGACAAAGCGTTCGGCGGCATCGAATTCTACAGAGGTTCGTCTCTGCTGAGTTACTGGGACATACCCGGCCATGTCTACGAAGGCTCGGACGGAAAGATGTACTGTCTCCCCGAACCCGGTCTCGAGTTTGCCGAAAACAACCTGAAATTCCGCATTTTGTCTCTGGAGCCCGCGGAAGTCTCCGTCGCAGGTTACGAATCTTCCTGGCCGGGGACGGATCTCGCGATTCCCGCCGAAGCGTCGTACAGAGAGACGATATTCTCAGTCACGTCCGCGGGAGACTCCGCGTTCAGGAACTGCAGATCCCTCCTGTCGGTAACTATGCCGTCTTCCGTCACCTCCGTCGGAGAGCTGGCGTTCGGAGGCTGCAGATCCCTCCAGTCAGTGACCATACCCTCCTCCGTGGTTTCCGTCGGAGATCTTGCGTTCTCGGGCATCGAATTCTACAGCGATTCCGTTCAGCTGGAATACATCGAACTTCCCGGATATACGTACGAAGGCTCGGACGGAAAACTGTACCGTCTCCCCGTGCCCGGTCTCGAGTTTTCCGAAGACAATCTGAGATTCTACATTTTGTCTCTGGAGCCCGCGGAAGTCTCCGTCGAAGGTTACGAATCTTCCGCTCAGGAGACGGATCTTGTAATTCCTGCCGAAGCGTCGTACAGAGGTACGATATTCGCAGTCACGGCTGTTGGAGATTCTGCGTTCGAGAACTGCAGATCCCTCCTGTCGGTAACTATGCCATCTTCCGTCACGTCTATAGGGGCGCACGCGTTCGGAGGCTGCATCTCGCTTCAGTCGGCAGATATACCCTCCTCCGTGGTTTCCGTCGGAGATCTTGCGTTCGAGGGCATCGCCTTTTACAGCGGCTCCGTTCTGCTGGACTACAGCGAACTTCCCGGATATGTATACGAAGGCTCGGACGGAAAGCTGTACCGCAATTCCGTTGCGATCGGCCAGAAATTCGTTTCCGGCGGTCTCAAGTATACCGTGACATCCCTCGATCCGCTGAAAGTTTCCGTAACCGGATACGAAACCAAGCCCGTGAATCTCGTGATTCCCGGAGAGGTCTCGTACGAAGAAAGCACTTTCAAAGTAGTATCGATCGGAAGCAGCGTTTTCAGCGGATGCAAGACTCTGGTTTCCGCAGATCTCGGGAGCATTTCGGTCATCGGGCCGAAAGCCTTCTACAACTGCGGCAATCTGAAATCGGTGGACTTCGGAAACGCTCTGGTGACGATAAACACCTACGCTTTCCACAAGTGCTATGCGCTGAAAGATCTGGATATGATAGATTCCGCAAAGACTCTGAAGAATATCGGTTCGTATGCTTTCAACAAGTGCAGCAAGCTCGGATCCTTCATGGTTCCGACGGATGTGAAGAAAGTATACTCCGGAGCGCTGACGATGCCGGTCACCGACATTGACGGAAACCCTCTGCCGATAGAAACGGACGCTCTCAGGGGACACATATACAAGAATGTCGGCGGAAAACTCGTCCAGCAGCCTGCAGAAGAGAAAGGAACCGAGTTCTCGGAAGGCGGCCTTGTGTACAGAATAACCGGATACCTTCCGTGCTATCTGTCCGTTATCGGGTACGAAGCGGGAATCAAGAGCATCAATCTGGTGCCGGTGAACTACCACGACCTGGATTACAAGGTGGTGTCCGTAGGCGATGCGGCATTCAAGAACTGCAAAACCCTGACGTCCGCGGTGCTTCCGGATGTGACGAAGATCGGAAAAGACGCGTTCAACTCCTGCCAGAAACTGGTCAGCGCGGAGATGGGCAAAGTCAAAACGATCGGCCAGTCCGCGTTCAGATGGTGCAGCAAGCTGACCTCGCTGGATCTGGGAGAATCGCTTTTGGACATCAAAGCCGCGGCCTTCTACAACTGCAAGTCCCTGACCTCGCTGGATCTTCCCGATTCCGTGAAGAATATAGCGTCGGCCGCGTTCAAAGGCTGTTCCGGACTCGGAGAAGTTTCATTCGGAACGGGTCTTTCCAAGATCGAATCCACTTCGTTCAGCGGACTGGTGTTCAAGGACGCGGAAGACAACGTTCTGACGAAGGCGTCCGAACTCTGCGGAAATACCTTCTCGGGCAGTTCCGGAACTCTTTACCTTTCTGATGCTTGTATCATAACATCATAAAACCGTTTCGGGGCTGTATTCCGTACAGCCCCTTTAATTACTAATCCGGATCGCTCCGGCGGCCGGGCGCGGACCGGCCGGTATGCGGTGCCGGACGCAGTTGAGGGTTCTTAATACAATATCAGGGGAGGAAAGGTTGTCCCGGTATCCCGGAGGGGCCGCCCGGAAAGTCCGCTGCAGAAAACGGAACCGAAACGGCGTTACGGACTCTGTTCCAGGGGCCCGTTTCAGAAATTGTCAGAAATGTGAAGCCTATCCGGGTCTTGTTTCATGCCGGAATACTTTCGTATGCAGAACGACGGTTATGCCGCCAGATGTCCGGTACCGATAGCATACTCGGGCATTTCCGCCGTTTATCGCATCCGCAGGAACGGATCCGTATAAATACTTCATAAATACCGGGCGAGTTCCGATCCGGCTCTGCCGCACAGATCTTTCACCACTTCCTTCGAAGATCCGTCCCGTTTGTTCGTTACGCACGAAAAATACGATACCGAAGAGAAGTCCTTCTCTATCATGTTCACCAGGCCGAAGAATCCTTCCTCCGCCAGATGATCTCTCAGTTCTTTTCCGTTTTCGCCGCCGAACGCCTCGGGTCTGTCCGCGTGCGTCGCGACGACGGAGAGGGGAACGGATATCCTCTCCGACATGTCCATTCTGTTGAATCTGCGGTATTTCTCTATGAATCCGATATACGCGGCCGAGGCTTTGCCGGGGGCGTCCGTGCAGGACGGATCCAGCGTGAAAACTATGGCATCGTTGAAGGAGTACTGGGGCTGGTAATCCGTTTCCGTCGTTCCAGAGAAGAAGTCCCCGCCTATATCGAACATGTACAGATTCCTGTCCGTGACCAGCTCCGGCGTTGCGACGACCGTCACATACGGCTTTGAATAGGTTACGGGAGTAGGCTTGCAGAATCCTGAATCGTGGTCCGAAAGGGCCGCGTCATGTTCAGCATGATAATTGTGCGCCGGACTGCTTCCGGAGAGGATTTCCCCTGTCGCCGCGAGCGCGAAACTGGTCTTTCCGGACGACTCCGCTCCGGCTAAGGAAATTACGAAGGGCTTCGCCTCCCTCGTTTTCACGGACGCTCCGCATTCCGGACAGAACTGAGGCAGATTCTTTCTTCCGCTGTCCGATCCGCAGCAGGGCACCTCCTCCGTCTCCATCTCGATCTTGTGTATGCCTCTGACGCCGGGACGGAGTCCGGAGATAATCGTTCCTCCGGCGTCGTAATCGGGGCGGCGGGACTCCTTTCCGCATTCGGGGCACACGAAGCGCCCGGTGCAGCGATCGTACTGGCGCTCGTCCGATCTTTTCGCCAGAGCCGCCGCGGCCAGATAAATCGCGTCGATAACCGCCATGACCGGGAACAGGAACAGAGAGCCGAGAATGGCCGTCACAAACGCCGGAAGGCAGAACGGGATGGTCAGCGCGAGAATGCAGAAGAGACCCATATACAGAGCGATGATAACGGACGTGTAGAACATCTGGAGCAGGTTTTTGCTCAGTCCCAGGAACGGCACGGGGTACTCAACCGGATCCGGGGGAACGGATTCCAGCTCGAAAACTTCGCTCATAGTAGTCAGAATATTGACGAGATAGCCCAGAAGCCCGAACACCACCGGAACGAATCTTAACCAGAATCCGTCCAGGCCGATATACTCGTCGTTTATGTCCGCGATATATTCGAACGGGAACACCGTGAGCAGGAAAGCGAATATATAGTACGAGAGCCAGCAGGCCGGAATTGCGGAGATGATAAACCCCAGGCGCCAGACCGCGGTGTTCAGCTTCTGCATTGCGATACACAGATCAGATGTATCCGTTTAATATTATGCCTCCGCCGGTCACCACGCCCTGCGCCTCTGCCTGATCAGAATGTAAAGGAACACCGGGCCGCCGACGATGGAGGTTATCACTCCCACCGGAAGATCGTACGTTCCCGCGACTTTCGCCACGGAATCAGCCGCCAGCAGGAATACGGCTCCGGCGAAGGCGGACGCGGGAATGAGAAACGTATTGTTCGATCCCATGAAGATGCGGATTATGTGCGGTATAACCAGTCCGACGAACCCTATCGTTCCCGTGAAGGATACCGCCAGCGCCGTGCACAGAGATACGACGGCGAGAATGATCGCGCGCTCTTTCTTCGGATCTATCCCGACGGACATGACGCTCTCGTCGTTCATGGTCAGGATGTTGAGGCGCCTGCCGGCGGCGGTCATGAAAATTACCGCTATCGCGCAGGAGGCCGCCATGTAGCCTATGTTGTCCCACGTGGCTTTTCCCAGGTTCCCCAGGCTCCATCTGTAGACCACTTCCAGATCCTCCGGCTCGGCGTAAAGTTTTATAAGCGTGGTGCAGGCCGAGAAAACGTACATCACCGCGATCCCTATGAGTATCACGGAAGTCGGCGACGCGCTGAATACTCTTGAGCAAACGATGATCGCCGCCGCCGGGATCAGCGAGAAAACGAACGCGTTCGCTATCATCCCGTAATCTCCGGACAATCCGGGAAGAAGGGAGATCCCCATAACGGCGAAGATGCACACCCCGAAGGAGGCTCCGGAGGAGATTCCGGTGGTGTACGGATCCGCGAGCGGATTTTTGAGGGTGCTCTGCATCGCCGCTCCGGATACCGCCAGAACCGCGCCCACGCACGCGGCGGCTATCGCCCGGGGAAGCCTCTGGTTGAAAATAATGTGATCCTCTCTGATATCATGGAGATTGTCGGGAACGACTCCGGAGAGGTGATCTATCAGCACCCTGTAGGAGTCCAGAAAACCGATCTTATACAGGCCGATGGATACGTTCAGAACTATGAGGATCAGAACCAGGGCGGCGCAGATCCCGGCGAACAGCATTCCGCGCGAATTCAGCAGCAGGTATTTCTTTACGAACTCCTCCGCCGTACCCGTTTTACCACACCTCCCTGCGCTGTCTGATTATCAGCATAAGGAACAGAGGCCCTCCGATGAATGACATTATAACTCCCATCGGCAGCTCCCCCATGGGAGAGATCGTCTTGCTGACGATGTCCGCGCCCAGAACCGCCACGGGCCCCAGAACGGCGCAGGCCGGCAGCACGAACCTGTTGTCGCTTCCCAGGATCATGCGGCAGACATGGGGCACCACCAGCCCGACGAACCCTATGATTCCGGTGTAGCTGATGATCGAAGCGGTCATGAGGGAGAGCAGGATCAGGCAGAAAAGCCGGTATCTCGAGACGTTCAGGCCCAGTCCGGCCGCGCTTTCGTCTCCTGCCGAAAGAATATTCAGTTTTCTGGAGAGCATTCCCGTGAGCAGGGATCCTATGGAAACTATGGCGAGCATTATCGGGAGATCCATCCACCTGAGCCCGTCCAGCGATCCTATCTGCCACAGGAAGGTGGATTTGATGTCCTCCGCGGTGGCCATGGTCATCACCAGCGTGTCCAGGGCGCTGAAGAAGTACGATATGGCTATTCCCGCGAGGATGAGCGTCGCCGGAGACACGGAGTTCATTCTCGAAACCCCCATTACCGCCAGCGCCGGAATCATTCCGAACACGAAAGCGTTGAAGACTATGGCGTACTGCCCCCGCATGTCCGCGAAAGTTATCCCGAGCACCATCGCTATGGTCACTCCGAAAACGGCCGCCGAAGATATTCCCGTGGTGTACGGATCGGCCAGCGGGTTTTTCATGACGCTCTGCATCACCGCTCCGCTCACGGCGAGCCCGGCGCCGGCGACGATCCCGGCGATCGCTCTGGGAAGGCGCGTGTTGCATATTATCCAGTCGTCCCACCATTCCTCCGAGTGGTATTCGTATACCGCTCCGCTTATGTGATCGAAAATAATCGAATACGCCTGAAAGAATCCTATGTCCCGGTATCCCACGGTGACGGAAAGCCCGACCAGCACCGCCAGAAGAGATATTCCTCCGGATATGATGGCGATCTTTTTCAGAGTGTAGGCGCGGTACTCCGTAACCAGCTTATCGTCGGATCTGCCGGACGCGAGCATAGTTTCAATCCTGTTTAATGAAGTCGTCCAGCATTACGCAGGGGCGCCCGTTGTGTTCGATTACCGTCGATTCGACGCCGTAAACCGCGCGGAGATTGTCAGGCGTCAGAACTTCCGCCGGGGTTCCTCTGGCGAATATCTTCTTGTCGTACATCAGAATGAGCTCGTCCGCGTATTTCGACGCGATGTTCAGATCGTGGCAGATCATTATCACCGTAATCCCCTTGCTGACGCACAGATCCCTCAGGATTTTGGTGACCTCCATCTGATGCCTGACGTCCAGATTCGAGGTCGGTTCGTCCAGGAGGAGAACCTCCGGCTCCTGCACCAGGCCTCTGGCCAGCATGACCTTCTGGTGCTGCCCGGCGCTGAGGCTGCTGAATTCGCGGAGAGCCAGATCCGAAATCTCCAGCTGATCCAGGACTTCGTGGACTTTTTCGAGATCCTTCACGAGGGAACCGAGCCTGCTGCGCGGATGCCGGCCCATGAGAACGGTGTCCACCACAGTCAGGGGGAAAGAGTCGCCCGCCGAGTAGGGAACGTACCCTACGGTCTTGGCCAGTTCTTTGAGCGGGATCTCCGAGACATCCTTTCCGTCGATAAGGATCGAACCCTCTTTCGGTTTCAGGATCCTGTTGATGCATCTGATGAACGTCGATTTCCCGACGCCGTTGGGGCCGAGAACGGCGTAGAACTTTCCGTCCTGAAACTCGAAACTGATTCCGTCCAGTATCAGAGCGCGGCTGTTGTAGCCGAAAGACACGGAATCTGCGGTTACGGGCATGTATGAGAGTTGGCAGAATAATCCCGGTATTAAACGTATCGGAACCATGCGGCGCGGAGAACTTGATCCCGTGACGGTAACGTTATAAACCGGCCGGATATTGGCTGTATCAACCAATTAAAAGGTGGTTCATTGATAGGCAAATGGATGATGATCATCGTCGCTGTCGTAGCGGCGATAGCGGGTATTATCGCGGGACTAGGCTACATAATCGGCCCCGGCCCCGTGATTCCCGACGATCCGGAGCCGGCCGATTTCGAGGCCGACGACGCTTCGGAGATCGCCGCGGCGTTTTCTTCGGAATACAGCGGATTTTTCGGGAACAGTTTTTATCTTGCCGACGGATGGAGCGATTCCGCCGCGGAAGCCTTTTATTACAACGCTTCCACCGGAAGGGCTTCGGAGACCAACAACGTAAAATTCTATGTGCTCGACAGCAAAGACGATGCCGAGAGCAGATTCGATGCGAACAAATCCGCATATTCGAAGCAGATCGGCAACAACGTCATGGGCTCCGTCATTATGGGAACCTACGAGAAGGACAATCTCGGCGACGCCATCGGATATTACAACAACTTCAACATGGGCACTGCGTCCACGTACCTTTATTACACCGGATACATGGGGAACGTCTTCTTCGAGAGCTACATGTATCTGAAGGGAAAGACTCTCTCCGACAACGGGATAGCGGAGCTCGCCGGGGGAATATACAAGGCGATCACGAAACCCGCGGAAGTTTCCGAAGCCAAGAGCCTTCTGCCGGTCCGCACGGACGGCCGTCTCATGATCTACGGAAACGCCAACATGGACGATTATCTCGACGACGGAGATCTCTACTGCCTGAAGAAGATCATGAGCGGCGAAGCCGCGAAGACGCTCTATTCCGACGCGAACCAGGACGGAAAAGTCGATCAGAGCGATTTCGACATGGTCAGGAAAATGATCGGCGGCGAGAAAATGGAGATCTATTACCACAACCTCCTCACGGATAAAGCCGACAGGACCCATTTCCCGATAAAAACGATCGTTCCCATAGTGAACGAGACTACCGTCGCGATGAAGATCCTCGGAAAGACTTCCGACTTCGCCGGCGTGTACGGAGTTCCCGACGAGAAGCTCTTCAGCGATCTTCCCGAGGGAATTCCCGCGTTCTCGAGTTCCGGCGTCATCGAGATGGAAGTCCTCTCGACGCTGAAATGCGATGCGATCGTCACTATGCCCGTAGAGAAATACGTTACGAACGAGGAGCAGATAAGGGAATCCGGAATAGACGTGCTCCGTTTCGATTTCAGGAACCCCGACTGCTCGTCCGCTTACCTTACTGCGGGATTCATCCTCGGAGCGGAGGAGCGCTCCCAGTCGTACGTGGAATTCGCCGACCGCGTTCTCTCGGACATAAAAGAGAAAGTGGACGCTAAGTATCCTGACGCCCAGAAAGTCGTCGCGGGAGTTTTCGGATACAACGTCATATACGGAAACATCAACGGATACGGCAACATGGTGATCGGCGCCGGCGCTCTGAACGGAGTCGACTGGTACGAGCACAGGTACGTCAAGGACGGATACGAGTGGCTCTACAACTACCGCTTCGACTGGATCTGCGGACGCGTGAGCGCCGGCGGATACGACTGGACCGGAAGCGATGACGATTACAACACTTTCATGAAGTCCTGGAACAACCACGTGAAGACCTACGCTCTTACCGACGCGCTCGCGGCCAACCACCTGATGCTGCTCAACACCAGCGTTCCGGATCTCATCAAAGCGGTCTACATGGCGGAGCAGTTCTATCCGGACATCTTCGGAGACGGATACGCGGACAGGATCCACCAGGAATACGTCGACAGATTCATAGACAATCTGTATGACGAGGGATACAAAGTCACCAGCGGACTGTTCTGCATGACCTCCGGCGACGTGAAAGCCTGAAACTTTTTCCCGCCTCCGGGCGGGTTTTTCTACGATTTTGATGCTGATCCGCGTTCCGTATTTTCCCGCGCGAAACAGGATTATATATCCAATACGAGATGATAAGCCGGATACTCGGGTATCCCGGGCAGATAACATGGAGAAAATAGAGAGATTCTGGGGAGATTACTTTTTCCTCAACAAGTGGTATCCCGCCGGCGTTCAGTACGACGGCATGAATTTTCTGAACAGCGAGGCCGCGTACCAGTCCCAGAGATGCGCCAGCAGGGATGACGCCGTCCGTTTCGCCGGACTGGATCCCGCCAGAGTGAGAGTTTACGCCGATTAGCTGGTTTCCAAACCGGGATGGGAAGACATCAGGATTTCCGTCATGGAGGATATCCAGACCCAGAAATTCCTTCAGCATCCGGAGCTCGCGAAGAAACTGGTTTCGACTGGAAGCGCGGAGCTCATCTACAACAACGAATGCGGAGACACCTACTGGGGGGTTTCCGGGGGTTCCGGAGAAAACAACCTCGGAAAGGTCCTGATGAGGGTCAGGGACAAGCTCGCGTCCGGCGAAGCGGCGGTCTGAACTTTTCAAATCCGGGAAAGCGCTCCGGGAATCCGGGCGTTCCCGGAACCGGCAGGCGCTTATCCTGTTTCATCCGTTTTAGTTTCTTTTTTCTTCTCCTCGTACATGTATTTCCTGCAGAAGGGTATGAGCATTCCCCCGGCCGCGTTTCCCGCTATGACGATGAGAATGAAGATCAGAGCTTCGAAGTTAATTATTCCCCCGGAGCAGAAGTAGAACAT
>JAEEKU010000011.1 GCA_016282555.1 Methanomassiliicoccaceae archaeon | reverse complement strand
TGGGCGACGGTCGCGCCCATGGAGCGTCCGGTTCTGACGCATTCCCTCAGAAGTTTATACCCTATCGCGTTGCGGCGGAAGTACGGATGCACGCCCATATTCTCGATCCACAGGAGGTTGTCCTCGTCGCATATGTGGTGGAGCATCTGGGCGAATATGAATCCCAGTATCTCGTCGTCCTCCGCGGCGACGAAGCTCAGCCCGCTGTCCAGATACGTCTTGAAATGGCTGCGGCTGCTGGCGCCGAGATTATCCTTCCACTCTTTCGGAAGATCTTCCCATTTATTCTCCAGAGTTTCGGAAAAGTACTCCTTTATGCACATTATCTCCAGTCCGCGGACTTTCTCGATATCTTTGATTTTAAGGGGACGGATCTCCAATCACATCTCCTCCGGAGCATCCATTCCCATGCAGTTAAGCACGTCCGCGAGAACGGTTCTGGCGCATTCCACGAGAGTCAGCCTGGCGTTTCTGAATTCTCCGGAGTTCAGCACGTTGATGGTGTAGAACTGGTTGAATGCGGTGGCCAGATCGTGCCCGTAGGCGGGAAGCATGTGGACTTTCTTTTCGTTTCCGGCGGTTCTGAGCACGTCGCCGTATTCAGAGAGGAGCTTCACGAGCCTGATCTCCAGTTCGTCGGTGAGTTTGGAAGGATCTGTGTCGCGCGTGAATTCTCCGGCTTTTTTGAGAATGTTGCAGGCTCTCACATGCGCGTACTGGAGATACGGTCCGGAGTTGCCGTCGAAATTCAGGGCTTCCTCCCATTTGAACACGAACTGTTTCTCGGGCTGCACCCTGACGATGTTGTATCTGATCGCTCCGACTCCTATCTTTCTCGCTATCTCCCTCATTTTCTCTTCGGACAGGTCTTTGCGCCTGCTTTTTATCTCTTCGTAGGCGCGGGCGACGGATTCGTCGATGAGATCGTCCAGATAGACCACGACTCCTTTCCTCGTGGACATTTTTCCTTCGGGGAGGGACACGAAAGCGTAGAAGAGCGGTTCCGGCATTTTTTCGCATCCGAGAATCTCCAGAGCGGAGCACAGCTGCTTGGATCCCAGTTTCTGGTCTTCTCCGAGAACGTCGATGACGCGGTCCGCGCGGGAGAATTTATCGAGATGGTACGCAAGATCGCGGGTGGTGTAGAGAGTGGTCCCGTCGGATCTGGTGAAAGTGAATCTGGTGTTCTTTCCCTGGACTCCGAAAGATTTGAGATCAACGTAGCACGCGCCGTCATCGGTTTTTCCCGCATATTCCGACGCTTTGAGCTTCTCCACCACCTTTCTGGCGGAGCCGTCGGCGATGAATCCGGATTCCCAGGTGTATCTGTCCAGAGCGACGTTGATTCCGGAAAGAGTTTCTCTCAGACCGTCCAGCATTATCTCCGCGGTGTGCCTCACCGTGCCGATGACTTCCGGATCTCCCGCTTCGAACCGCCTCAGCATGGAGGTGATCTCGTTCTGAACTTCAGGCTCCTTCTCCATGCGCTTGTTCGCGACGCGGTAATTCGCGACCAGCCTGTGGTCGGTTTTATCCCTTTCCTTCTCGTTCTTTCCGAGGGTGCGGGCATGCTCTTCGATCTCCTCGGCGACTTCCTCCGGGGTGACGTTGTTGACGCCCCAGGTAAGAATGACCACCTGCTTCCCGACGTCGTTCACGTAGTATTCGGTAGTAACCTCGTGGCCGCATTTCCCGAGGCATCTGGCCAGGGTATCGCCTATGACGGGGTTGCGGGCGCGGCCTACGTGTATGGGGCCGGTGGGGTTGGTGGAGGTGTGCTCTACGTTGACTCTCATGCCGGTAGGGGGGAACGAGCCGTAGGACGATCCTTTGCTGCAAATCTCTTCGAGAGTGTTTTTTACGAGCATCGCGGAATCGATGCGGAAATTCAGGAAACCGCCGGCGGAAACGGCGGAAGAGATCAGTCCCGAGGGAACTATCTCTCCGGAAAGCTCCTCCGCTATCGCCTGGGGAGACTTTCTTAATGCTTTGGCGAACGGAAAGCACGGGACCGCCAGATCCACTCCCTCTACGGGGGATTTTTCCGTGACGAACTCCGGAACGGATCCGTAGAGCTTTTTCAGCGCGACGGAAACGGATGCGCGCACCTCTTTTTCAAAATCATCAGCGATTGACATCATACCACCTTGTATCTCAGAAGGGCGGCTATCCCGCCGAAAGCTTTCAGAAGCATGTCTCCCTCTTCGGAATCCGGAGATATGATCTGGACTTTGGTGTTGAAGGCCTCCGCTCTCATAAAGAAATCATCGATCAGATCCTCGTCCTTGACGACGCTGGCTCCGCTTCCGCATTCCGGACATTGGATCTTCTCGTCGGAATCGTCGACGGTCAGCTCGCAGGAGTGGCCGGAAGAGCACTGGACTGTGACTCTTCTCTTGTGCAGGGCTTCCGAAAGGAGAAGCACGTTCACCGCGCCCATGTCTGTGGCGTTTCTCACCTCGTCCTCTCCGTAGCAGGAAAGGCCTCCGTCGGCTTTTCTTATCTCGGTGAAGAGCCTCTGCATGTACATCTTCTCCTTGGTCAGCTGCATGTCGGTTATTATGTCCTTGGCGTTCTCAACCAGTTCCCTGAGGCCGGACTCGT
>JAEEKU010000115.1 GCA_016282555.1 Methanomassiliicoccaceae archaeon | reverse complement strand
GCTCCCTCTGACCGGAATCAGGACGGAGGCGTCTCCGGGACCGGTCCTGTTCATCTCCCCTACCATCGGATGGATCGCGGTGGATGCGCGGACCTCGTGATCGTACTGCCTGATCGCCCACTCCTTGGAAGCCACGTTGGGATCGGAGAGAAGAGCCAGTATCACCTCTTTATCGGAAGGAAGCTCCGGGAATCTCTCCAGCTTTTTCGACGACGGGACCGGCAGAACGTACGGCCTGTTGTAGACCGGCCCTCCGGTGAGGAACTCCAGATCCATGTCGAAGATCTTCTCGCCCTTCCAGAATATGCGGGTGCGCCTGAGATCCGTGGTTCTGGCGACCGGCACCGCCTCCACGTCCCAGAGATCGAATATCTCCAGCACCTCGGCGGCGTTCTCCGGCTTGCAGGTGCACATCATGCGCTCCTGCGACTCGGAGACCCAGATCTCCCAGGGGGCCAGACCCGGCTCCTTGAGAAGAACTTTATCGAGATCAACGTCGGCTCCGCATCCGGCCTCCAGAGCCATCTCCCCTATGACGCAGCTGAGCCCGCCGCCTCCGAGATCCTTCATGCCGGTGATTAGATGCTTCTGATTGACTTCGAAGCACGCGTGCATGACCGGCTCCTTCGTGATGGGATCTCCCAGCTGGACGGCTCCCCTGGAATCGGTGTCGGAGGTGGCAGTAAGATCCGCGGAAGCAAAGTTGACTCCGTGGATTCCGTCGCGCCCGGTGCGCCCTCCTATGAGAATCATTATCTCTCCCGGCCCTCCGGCGTAATTTCTGGCGAGATCCGATCTTTTCACTATCCCCAGGCACGCCACGTTGACGAGGCAGTTCCCGGTGTATTTCTCGTCGAAGAAGAATCCCCCGGTCACGGTGGGTATCCCCACGCGGTTCCCGTAGTCTCTTATTCCGGAGACCACTCCGTTCACCAGATACCTCGGGTGCTTCACCCCGGGGGGAAGCTCCCCCTTGCGGTCCACGGGGCCGAAGCACAGGGGATCGGCGAGCGCGATCGGCTGGGCTCCCATGCAGACCACGTCTCTCAGTATCCCGCCGATGCCCGTGGCCGCGCCGCCGTAGGGCTCTATCGCCGACGGGTGATTGTGGCTCTCGATCCTGAGGGCGTATCCGTAGTCGTCGTCGAAAACCATGACCCCGGCGTCTCCTCTGGAAAGAACGTCGTCGCGGTCGATTCCGAAGACGAACTCTTTGAGAATCGGTTTGGAGCTCTTGTAGCAGCAGTGCTCGCTCCAGGCCTGTCCCAAAGACTGAAGCTCGATATCCGTGGGGTTCCTTCCTTCCTTGGAGAAATAATCGCGGACTGTCCTCATCTCCTCCAGCGAGAGAGCGAGAGCCATGTCCGAGGATATCTTCCGCAGATCGTCGTCGGAAGCGGAGAGAATATCCGCTTCGAACAGAGGAACCGGAAGGCTGCGTCTGATCATGAACTCAGACATCGGATCATCTCACGTCTATCCTGTAATTCTGGATAACCGGATTGGCAAGAAGCTTCCTGCACATCTCCTCGGCCGATCTGACGGCCTCGTCCGCCGGCATATCCGTATCGATTTCGAACATCTTCACGGTCTTAACGCTGTTAATACCTTTGAAACCCAGGGACTCCAGGGTTTTCTTGGTGTTTTTCCCTTCGGGATCGGCCACGCCTTTCTTGAGCTCGATCCTTATCTCCAGCACTGTCATCGGTTTATACTATGAGCGGAAAGCATATAAGGATTAGTCAGGAAAATTCCGGGATGCCGCCGGAAACCGATCCGGCGGAGGGATAGAAAAAAATCCCGGAAGCTCCGGGAATTCAGAAAGAGGTTACCGAGGGCTTCAGGCCGGAGTGCACTACCGGGCCGACGACCAGCACATGGATAATGGCCGAGTAATCTCCCTTCTCGAACTGGACCTGCATGATTCCGGTGTAGCCGTTCAGGACTTCGCTCCCCACGGTAAGGACGCCGCTGCTGAAAGTTGCGCCGTCCACATCGGCGACATCCTCGCGGGCGCTGCCGTCGAGCGTTATGTACGCTTTAATATCGCTTCCCGCGGCCGTGCCGTCGGCGTTTTTCACGTAAACGCTGAACTCCCCGTCGTTGCCGGTTATTACGTATCCGGGCTGCGACCATGAGTGCCAGACGGGATCGCTAACAGTGCCCGGATCGTCGAACGTATACTGGAAGGAGTCCTCCGCGGCGGAAACGGTATATTCGAATTCGCCTACGTATATGCCCTGTCCGGAGTTCTTATCCACGGCGTAGACGCTGAAATCCTTCGGTTCCGTATTGACGTCAACGGAGGATGCGACTTTTCCGGCTATCTCTCCGCTGAGCTTCATAGCTATACCAAGGGGAAGACCTTCGGCGTAGAAGTCGTAATCGGTCCAGTTGTACTCCGTGTCAGCTAACTATACGAAAACGAAAGCTCTGGCGGGCTCGTCCTGAACGATTTCCAGAAGCCCGTCGCAGTCAACGAACGCGTTCCTGTCGTCCGAAGCCTCCGACAGGAAAACCGCTCTTTCATCGCTCGGGCAGATATCCTCGCCGGTAACCTTAATGTGGGCGGCGAAGTACATCTCCAGCGTCTTATCGCCGAAGCCGCCTCCGGTACGGGTGAGAGTGACCTTAAATAGATAATAATGGCCCTGTCCGGCGGTTTCAGCGGTGATCTTCACGGGATACTTTCCGTCCGAGGGGAATCCGGTCAGATCGATCTCTATCGTCACATCGTCCTCGAAGGCAGCTTTGGTGTATCCGGACGAGCTGCCGGCATAAATCTGGGTGTATACCAGTTCCGAACTGAGATTGTCCGTTTTTGCTACGCCGATCGTAACGGCGGGATTGTCGAAAGCGCTGTCGTTGATGTTGATCTCCGGATACGAACCGTCCGGATGAGCGATAACCGTTCCCGCATTGACCAGGTAATATCCGGGCCCGGATCCGACGATCCATATCGGATCGGAAGGGCTGTACCCGGCCCCCTCTCCCTGGGACGCGGCCGGCATCCCCGCCGCGAAGGCCGCAAGAATCACGGCCGCTGTCACGAAAGCGATCAGGACTTTGCTTCTCATACGAACACCTCTGAGTACAATTTGTTCCGTTAAATAATTTTTTCAGACGGCCTCATGACGATGTAATGCACGGCGCCAGCCCGGAATTCACCACCGGCCCTATGACCAGGATGTGAATCAGGGCGGTGCACTGCCCTCTGCGTATCTCGAGCTGCATTATTCCGGTCTGCCCGTCCAGCAGTTCCGCGGCATCGAACTCGATCTTGTTTCCGGTAACCGGGATCCCGGTCTTCGAATCTCCCGCGGTATATACGGCGGAATATTCCTGGCTGCCGGTATCCGCGCTCTTCAGGGTCACCGTGAAAGATTCCGTCGTGAGGACGGACACGTATCCCTGCTGCATGAAGGGAATGTCGGCCGAACCGTTGATGCTGTAAGTGAATCCCCCCTCCGGCAGAACCAGCGAATAGCCGAATTCCCCGCACACCACGTTCCTTACCCCGGTCTTCTCCGCCGCGTACACGCGGAACGTTCCCTCAAGGGGTCCGCTCATTCCGCGTTCCGACAATTTTCCGGAGATCTCTCCGCTGAGTTTCATCCCCAGCCCGTCCGGCAGACCGGCAGCGTAGAAGTCGTATCCACTTCTGTCGTATCCGCTTCCGGAGCCGACGAAGCAGAAGGCGGGACTGATCGGATCGGCATAGAACAGATCGATCGAGGAAACGCTGCTGCCGCTGTCGTACTGCGAAGGATCCGACGACAGAACGACCGTTCTGCTGAACGAATCCGCGGATTTGATGTGGGCGCCGAAATAGTACGTCTGCTCCACGGGACCCTGGGCCCTCCCGCCAACGATCTCGTAATCGTGTATCGTGACTTTTATCACGTACTTCCAGACGTGAGGCACGCTGCCTATGGAAAGATTCAGAGAATAGACGCCTTCGCTGTCGTCCAGCACCGCCAGTTTCGCTGTGCTCTCCGCTCCGGAATCCCGGCAGACTACTTCCGTTCCCGCGGGGACGGCCGGATTCGATATATTATCCAGAAGCGTTCCGTAGGATACGAACTGCGTCCCGCGCCCGATCTCTATCCTGACCTTGGATATATCCCTGAACGCGGATTTGTTGATTCCGAAAGAGAAGGACTGCGATGATCCGGCGAGAACCACGTAAGGCAGCTCGCCGGTTCCGGCTATCATTTCGGGATCGCCGGCGTCGCCGGTTCCTCCCTGGGTGAACGGGACGCACATCGCGAAGGCAGAGACTATCAGTATCGCAACCGTTGCCGCGGCAGTAATTTTCATCTTCTCACTCTCCGTTCTCCTTTGCTCAGCTGTTCGTAAGATTCGGAATGACATAGATTTCCGCTTTGATTACGGCGGAAGTCGCTCCGGGACCGTATACGGTTATTTCCAGAGGGATGATTCCGAGAACGCCCTCGGCGGAGGCGATCACCCTGAGGGTGCTGCCGTTGTCGGTCTCTTCCCAGGCCGCGCTGAAAGCCGCGCCCGTGTTTTCCGGATAGGACAGAGACACGGCTCCGTTTTCGAACACGTCCCCGCCGGCGACCGTCCACGCGTCGACGAGATAGGTTCCGCTGTCGTTCTGGACGAATATCGCCTTGAACTCTTCGGTCTGGACTATGCTGGTGGATCTGATCTTCAGATAGGGCACAACGACCTTGTCTCTGCTCACTGTGACCGTCTCGCCGGTAAACTCCTCTCCGTCGACGTACAGGACGAACAGATCCTCCAGACCGCCGTCGGGATCGTACGCGAACTCCACTATCTCGCTTCCGACGACCCTGTATTCCGTAGCCCTCTCCCCGACGTCCACCGATTTGAACTGGCCTATGATCGGCGTGACTATGATCTTGCCCTCTACAGGATGGTAGACTGTAAGCAGACGGTCGTACGTGGTGCTCATGGTGACGAACACGGACGCGTTTCCGATTACGTCCAGACGGCTTTCCAGACTCGTCTCGTTACGGAATTTGCCCTCTCCGAGCTTGTTCCACTTGGAGAAGGAGTACTTGGAGCCCTGCTTGTGGTGATATGTGAATTTCAGCTGATCCCCGTACTTGACCTTAAGGGATACCGGCTGCTCTCCCGCGGCTATGCTCCCGCCCTCGTGGGTTTCCCCGTCGGCGGAGTAGGCCCATTCCCAGGAGATCCATCCCTCGTAGGGGGACTGCACCTCCACCTTGTACTCGATGCTCTTCCACACGGCGGTGAAGCGGACGGTGTCCGGCACCTTGTAATAGTGAGAGTCCGTGTAATACAGTATGTAGTATCCGCCGCTCTCGGAATTGATGTGATCTATCTTGGCGAGCTTTCCGATCGGAAGCACCGCGTGATCTATGGTTCCGTTATCGTAACCGGCGTACTCCCATCCCTCCAGGTTGAATCCCTGGCGCAGAGCGTCGCTGAAGTAGAAAGTATACGTTCCTCCCGGCGAGAACATCAGAGTCTGCTCTTCCGATACGTCGGCGAATACGGGTTTGAAATCGATGGCGGTCGAACCCCTGCCTTTGTATTTGTGAGCATTGAATATATCTCCGGCCTCGTAGAACTCGTACCGGTCCTTGCCGTCCAGAGTTTTGGAGTACTCGTATCCGATGAACATTTTTCCCGCGGGAACGGCGCCGGTATACGCCGGCACCGGAATCTGAATCTCGTTGGGCTTGGAATAACTTACCTTTATGTCCGCTCTTTCAAGGATGACGTTGTCGTCCGAATCCAGGAATCTGACCGTGAACTTCGTACCGTTGTTCAGAACCTGCACGAAGTTCATCTCCGTATCGGTAACGTACACGGGCGTTCTCGACGCGCTGCTGTTCCCGAAGTATACCTTATAGTCGTTGGTGCAGAGCCACTGATAGTATCTTGCGGCGCCGGAGGAAAGCCCTTCGCCCAGAATCACATGGGTATTGTTCGAGTTGGGAATGAACTCGTCGCCGATGCGGCATGCGATTTCTTCTATGGTGCCGTCGTTTCTCTCGAATCTGAGCACCGCGTCGCTTCCGATGTAGACCGGCGTAACGAGAACGCTTCCGAGGGTGCTGTCGCCCGCGTTTCCGGTCACGGTGACCGACTCTCCCGGAACGTAGGTCTTTCCGTTGTAGTTCCAGCCGGCGAATGTCATCCCTTCCGGAACGTCGGATGCGTCCGGCTCCGGGAATGTGAATGTGTCTCCCAGATGAACCGTGTAGGATTTCTCCGGGTTGTCGCCGGGATACACCGCGAATATTTCCGGAGGAGACACTTTTCCCGAACTCTCCGCCATATACTCGCACTGAATCCCGTTTTCGGACGTGATCTTCCATCCGGCGAATCTGTACCCGTTTACGGGCGCGACCACCGGAAGATCGACGGCGAAACCGGCTTCAGCGGTCACCGAATATTCCGAAATTCCGAAATCCGCGAGAACGCCGTTAGCTCCGGTGCGGAACGTCAGCGTTGCATCGGTAAGCGTACCCAGCTGGCTGAAAGCGGCGGTAACCTGCACCGGTTCCGCTTCTGTCGAAGCCGTCATGAAAGCGTACTCGCTGATTATGCGCCCTCCGAGCTCCCATCCGATAAACTTCCAGTCACCGTCGTCGACGACTCTGGGCAATGCGATCGTGTTCCCGACCTTTCCGCTTATCAGAATGCTGCTGTCGTTCGGGAACTCCGCGAAATACGCTTTCTCCGTATCCAGGCTGAATCTGACGTAAGAGTCTTCATCCGTAGTTATGAATGCGGCGAACTCTATCACCGGATCGGCATCCATGATGGTGTATTCGTCTTTGAAGAGCATTCCGTCATATATCCATCCCGTGAAACCGGCTATGTCCTCCGGCACGGGCAGCGTTATCTTGGCGCCCAGGTAAGAAGTCGCGGTTCCCACGATTTCCGCCCCGTTCTTGAAAACAACAGTTACGACGGACGACTCGTCTATGTACACGGCCTCGAATACCACGGTTCCGGAAGTGAAAGGAGTGTAATTCTGGCCGGGAGAGAGCTCGATCGTCACCAGCTCGTCGGAGGATTCGGCGCGCAGATAGACGGTGTACTCTCCTTCTGATTCATGAACGAAAGAGTTGAAGTTCGGAACTTCGAGTATGCTTCCCTCGTAGACGTATATCCCCGATCCGTCCGTGCCCTGCGGATCCCTGCAGAGCTCCCAGCGCACGTTGTTCTTCCCGATTATTCCCTTTACGTACTCCGCCGCTTCGGTGACGACGGCTCCGTACGGGCTCCCGTACACCGCTTCGCGGCCGTTATAAGGAGACATGTCGACGCCGTCGGCGAGGAACATCAGCTTGACGGGCACTCCGGTCCACTTCATGTGGTACGCCGTGTTGTCTATCAGGTGCTCCGCCCTGAATATGTTGTCGAAGCTCAGCACTTCGTTCTGATCGTACCATTTGCCGTCGGTCGTATATCCGGGACTGGCAACATCCAGCGCGTTATCCGAAAGAATAAGCTCGTACAGAGGGTTGTAGTCGCCCATCACGTGGTATGTGTCCCCGGGCTGGTACAGACGGCCGTCCATAACCCATCCCTTGAACTCGAAACCTGTCTCGCCGTACAGGGCGTCCGGAATAGTGACTGTGCGCCCTACGCGGGTGTCCTGCGACATGGCGTTGCGTCCGGCGTCCACTATGACCGCATCGCTGCCGGCGACGAGGGGAACCGGCCTGACTTCGATCCAGTTCGGAATCTGAATCGTCTCGCCCTCGCCGTAGAATCTGTCGTTCCAGACCCATCCGATCGATCCGGTCTCTTTGGGCGGGAATATATAATCTCTGTACTGGCCCGCGTAAACCGCCGTGAACTCCGTCTCCTCGTCGGAATATACGGTGAACAGATCTCCGGGTTCGTACAGAACGCCGCCGCAGTACCATCCGGCGAAATTCTCCGGAAGATCGTCCGCGGGATACGGGCCCGCAGTTCCGTCGGCGGCGAACAGATCCACCCTGGAACCGAACTTGGCTTCGCTGACGGTTCTGCTCTCGCCGTCCGCGAATGCCAGACTGACGTCCATCATGTCGTCCGCGAACAGGGGTATGGCGTAACAGTCGTCTTTGGAGATCACCGTTATGGTCTCTCCCGGTTTGTAGAACACCCCGTCGACGAGCCATCCGCTGAACTCGCCCGCGGGAACCGGAAGCCTGATATTTCCTCCCAGATGCGTAACGATCTTGTCGCCGTATATCACCGTAGCGTAGGACCCGTCCTCTGCGAGAGCGACGAAGTCCATATCCTCCGAAAGAACGGTGACTGATTCTCCCGATTCAAAGAAGGAGCGGTTAAGGATCCATCCTTTGAATCCCTCGGCGGTTCCGCCGTAACCCGGAAGCGCGATCGTTTCTCCGGGATTATGCGTCTCCGAAGACAGTTCCGAGAGGGTTCTGCCGCTGGCGGAGTACTCCCAGAACCTGACGCTGATTGAATCGGAAGATGCGTAGAGAGCCGCGAAGTCCATCTCTTCCTTGAACATGACGAGCGATTCGCCCGGCTGGTACAGGCGGCCGTCCATAACCCATCCCAGACAGCCGTCGCCGGGATCCGGAAGGATGAATCCGGATCCTATGTGCCCCGTTATGTCCTGAACGGATACCGGAGTGCCCGAGAACACCGCTGTCGCGGCCGCATCGGGATTTTCGTACAGGGCTTCCGCGTGCGCCACGTTCCTCGTAACGATATTCACGGGCTCGTTCGTGTTCCCGCTGGGTATCTCGAACGTCGCCGTATAGGAATATTTCGCGAAAAGTCTCAGATTCTCGGTTATCTCCGTAGATTCGTCGAAATGCTTCGTACCGTAGGGATCCGTATACCATCCCACGAAATAATCGTACGTGATGGGATACTGGGATTTCAGAATCTGGTTTCCGTGATCCACATGCGTAGTTTTGACCAGCGTGTACGGCGGCTCCGGGACCGAAACGTTCCCTCCCCTGATCAGGCTTCTCAGTTCGTCGTAGTTGTATTTCTGGGAATAGAACTCGACCCTGTATCCGGGCGTCTCCGCCAGATCGATCTCCAGCGAGAAAAATTTCAGAGTACCGTCGTCTATCACGAAGTACAGCACCGGCTTCGCGCTGAGGTCCGTCACGTTATCCAGAGTGAATGCCAGCGTAGCGCTGAACGATCCGGACAGTTTGAACGAAACGTCAAGACATTCTTCGAGAGTTCCGCCTTTTCCGACGGCTCCTACCCATCCCTGGGATCCGTAGCTGTTCACGGCGGTTCTCATATCAACCGACCCGGCTCCGGCGGGCAGAACGTAATCCTCGAGCGCCAGCATTCCGTTGCGGTAACCGTAGGGTATCACGAAGCTTCCGGTACCGGATCCGTTGTGATCGATGAGAATCGTCATGGCGTGCTCGACCCTGACTATATCGGCGAAAGTATCCTTGGATTCGGAGCAGTAAATGTTGACCGTGACGATGTTCGTGCACACCGGCACCTGCACGCGGGCCTCGCCGACGTTCATTGCCAGCATCTCCTGGAATTCGAGGATCGCCTTGCCTATGAGCCCGGTGAATCTCTGCTTGCCCCAGTAGTCGAGGCCGATGTTGACCTTGCATATGCTGGATACGCCGTCTCCCTCGAGGTTCTCGGCGGTATCGGGCATAACCGTCACGCCGGCGCCGCCGTTGAAGGTGAGCACCGCGGAACTGTCTCCGTAACCGAATTTCACCAGGAAATCCTCGTATCCGTCGACCGCGCTCAGCTGGTCCACCAGACGGGCCTCGCTGTTTGTCATGACGACGTTCGCGCCCTTGTACACGATGATTCCGTCCGCGCTGACGGGCATTAACTCGAACGAGGTGAAGGAATTCGCTCTCGCATCATTGCCGGTGCTGACCGCCACCAGCGAGACCGTATGCTTCATCGATCCCGTCATCGTCCACAATTTGAACGGATCGTGGCCCGGCCCCTCGGGCTTGTCCACGAACGGTATGAGCTCCAGAAGCCCGTTCTGATACTGGACGAATCTCCCCTCCGAGAGCAGATTTCCGTATGCGAACGCGCCGTAATAATCATCGGAAATGTCGTGGCCCAGCAGAGTGTATCCGTATATCATGCCGTACTGCGTCAGATCCTCTCCGAGACCGTCGGCGCTGTCGTAGGCCGTGTTGAAAGTCACTCCCGCGCTGAGGTTGAAGGAATTCATGGGGTTGGACATCGAGGTCAAGGCCATGGTGCTGTCAGTGTAGCTCCCGTAACTCTTGATGTTGTGCATGCCGGATTTGAGGTTCAGATTAGAACCGCTTATAAGCCTGAGATCGTCGATTCCGTAAACTGACATCATATCGGACGGAAGCGCGCTGGCGCTGCTCGCCCTTCCGGACAGCGACATCGAGGAGCGGATTATCTCCATGATGCTGGCGTTCTGCAGGGACTCCATCTCGTGTCCGGGATTGTAATCCCTGATCATCACTATCCTGTTTCCGGGGTTGCCCCCTTCGTCGCATACGAGACAGGAGTTGCCCTCGCCCATTATGCTCTTTCCGACGCTGGCTCCCTGCGCTCCGTCTACGGTCACGTTCGAATTTCCCGTTACCAGAACGAGAGCCTCGTCGCTTCCGGAGTCGCGGATGCCTATATCTCCGCCGCCGTATACGGAGTAGAGAACGTTCGCTTCGCCGCCTACGTACACATTGGTATCGCCGGTC